>CAYFOB010000082.1:1773-11060 GCA_964344525.1 uncultured Thiomargarita sp. | reverse complement strand
GTTATTAGTAAATAGCAACTTTTGTTAATATTTGTTAATAAAAAATGTATCGGTTTCTATTGACTCTTACAATCGTTTGGTTAAGCAATGGGAAAATTCTGACAAAAAAACCAGTCTGGAAGATTTTCTCAGCCAGCATCAAAATGGACTCAAGTGGACTAGACAACTCAAAGCTTCCTTAAAAAGGAAAGCTTATTCTAAATTTAAACAAGAATATTTTCGCGTTTCACTTTATCGCCCTTTTATCAAAAAGCATTTATATTTTGATACATTTTGGAACGAAGAACAATATCAAATTCCGCGTATTTTACCCACACATAAAAGCGAAAATAAGATGATTTGTGTGAGTGGAATTAGTAGCAACAAACCATTTCAAGTATTGGTTACAAATCTCACACCATGTCTTGATATACTTGAAAAAACGCAATGTTTTCCCTTTTATCGCTACGATGATGAGGGTAAACCTATTGAAAATATGACAGATTGGGGCTTAAACCAATTTCGCCAGCATTACCAACAGAATGAGATTACTAAGGAGGACATTTTTCACTACACTTATGCCGTTTTACATCACGCAGCTTATCGGGAAAAATATCTCTTTAATTTAAAGCGCGAATTTCCCCGTTTGCCGTTTTATAAAAATTTTCCCCAATGGGCAACGTGGGGCAAGCAATTGATGGCTCTACATTTAAATTATGAAACGGTGGAAAAGTATCCATTGAAGCGGCATGATAAAAAATTGGGCGAGAACAAACCAAACAAGCTCAAATTTAAGGTGGATAAAAACGTGGGGAAAATTTTGTTAGACGATATAACAAGTTTAGTAGATATCCCCCCTGTGGCTTGGGATTATAAATTGGGCAACCGTTGTGCTTTAGAATGGGTATTAGATCAATATAAAGAAAAAAAGCCCCGTAATTCTACCACTTTGGATAACACCTACCATTTTGTTGATTACAAGGAACAAGTCATTGAATTATTGCAACGAGTGTGTACGGTGAGTGTGGCAACGATGAAGATTATTGGGGAATTTGAAAACGAGAGGGATTAATTTTTTGTCTGTTGTTTGAATCATTCAAAATAAAATGTATGCAAATTACCTAATCCTTGTACTTAGGAACGTGCATGAAATAACTTAGACAACTTCTTAAGCCGCGAAAAAATAGTCAGAAAAGAATGTAAACTTATAAGGAAAAAACATGTCAATTTTTAGAGCCTACGACATTCGTGGTATTGTTCCAACCAAAGCACAAGAAATAGGCGAAGATGCACTGACTCCTGCCATTGTTGAACAAATAGGGCAAGCCATTGGCAGTGAAGCCGCAGCACAGGGGCAACAAAAAATTGTGGTTGCCCGCGATGGGCGTTTATCAGGTCCCCAATTGCTTGAAGCCTTGATGACAGGTTTAGAAGCGGCTGGGCGCGAGGTGATAAATATTGGCATGGTACCTACACCGGCGCTATATTTTGCCACCCACTACCTAAAAACGGGCAACGGTGTCATGTTAACGGGTAGCCATAATCCAGTTAATTACAATGGCTTAAAAATTATGATTGCTGGAGAAGCCCTATCAGGAGATGCCATTCAAGCCCTAAAAACTCGCATAGATAACAACGATTTAATTCACGGCACCGGCTCACGGCACACAACTGATATTCACCACGCTTATCTCTCACGTATCCATAAAGATGTGAAATTGGCACGCCCATTTAAAGTTGTCGTAGATTGCGGCAATGGGGTTGCCGGTGTCATAGCGCCTCATTTGATGCATGCCTTGGGCTGTCAAGTTATTGAATTATTTTGTGACGTGGATGGACACTTTCCCAACCATCATCCTGATCCCAGTATGCCAGAAAACTTAGCAGAAATGATCAAAAAAGTGCAAGCTGAAGGCGCAGATTTAGGCTTAGCCTTTGATGGCGACGGTGATCGTTTAGGTGTGGTTGATGGCAAAGGCAATGTGATTTGGCCAGATCGTCAAATGATTTTGTACGCCAAAGACATTCTAAAACGTCACGAAGGCGCAACAATTCTCTATGATGTCAAATGTAGCTCCCACTTAGACGATGCTATTGTGCTACACAAAGGAAAACCTTTGATGTGTCAAACTGGGCACTCCTTAATCAAATCCAAAATGAAGGAAACTGGCGCATTACTGGGTGGCGAAATGAGTGGGCATATTTTCTTTAAAGAACGTTGGTATGGTTTTGATGATGCCTTATACACAGCCGCCCGATTACTGGAAATACTCTCCCAAAAACCTTGCACACCGACAGAAATTTTTGCCACTTTACCCTATTACGCAGAAAGCACACCAGAACTTAAACTAGAACTGGGCAAATTTGGTGAACACTATGACTTAATGGACAAAATCCGTGACACATTTCGCTTTGAAGATGGCAAAATAGACACAATTGACGGAATACGAGTCAATTTTGAAGATGGTTGGGGATTAGTGCGCCCATCTAACACCACACCCAGCTTAGTCATCCGTTTTGAAGCCATCTGTCAAGGGGCGCTAGAGGTGATTCAAGAACAATTTCGTCGGCAGTTTTTGGCGATAGATCGTGATTTGAAATTGCCGTTTTAAGAATCAAAAAATTGACCTCAATTTGACGAATATCTTTCCAACTGCTAGAAATTTCATCCCATGAATGGATAAATGGTGAACAAAATCACTCAAATACTTATCTGGTTGTGATCTGCTGCATAGTAAAATCTCAATCTAAACTGCTATACTTGGCATTATATTCGTTTTATTTTTAGAAATTTATTAAAACAATGATCGTTATACTTGAGCCATCTATCCAAAAGGACAGTGAAGAATATCGCAACATCATGGCATATTTAGACAATTTGCCAAATATTCAACATCGCGTCCATAACGTGCAAGGTGTACAACAAACCCTCACGGAAATTTATTTGATTGGAGATACTCTATCTCTATCCAAAGAAAATATTGAAGCACTCACAGGTGTTGATCGGGTCGTACGAGTGTCCCAACCCTATCGCATTTTAGGTCGCCACGCAGTTGATGATAATCGTAGTTCGGGTTTTGAGTATAATGGTGTCACCTTTAGCCAAAACAATTTGCATGTTTTTGCGGGATTGTGTGCGGTGGATACACCACAGCATGTAGAAATGATGATGAAGGCGTTGCAAGATAATGGGCAAGTATGCACTCGCATGGGCGCTTATAAACCGCGCACCAATCCCTATTCTTTTCAAGGGCATGGTAAAGAGTGCTTGAACTATGTTTTTGAATTAGCAGGTAAATATGGGATTAAAGTGATTGCCATGGAGGTAACTCACGAAACACACATTGAGGAAATTCGTCAAGCCCTTGAACAAACGGGACAACCCACTGGGGTGATCTTGCAAATTGGCACACGCAATACTCAAAATTTTGAACTGCTAAAAAGCGTTGGTAAGCAACAAGAATTTCCCGTTTTATTCAAACGTGGTTTTGGTATCACATTGGAAGAATCTTTGAATGCCGCTGAATATCTTGCCAGCGAAGGCAACCATAGGGTCATATTTGCGCTGCGTGGCATGAAAACCCATATGGGAAATCCACATCGCAATCTCGTTGATTTTGCTCATGTACCTGTGGTTAAGCGCTTAACCCGCATGCCAGTTTGCATTGATCCATCACATTCTGTCGGCACTCGGGCAAAGGCACCTGATGGTTTGCTTGAAGTTCAACATGCAACAGCACAAGGGGTGATTGCGGGCGCGAATATGGTGTTGGTAGATTTTCATCCACATCCAAAGAAGGCTTTAGTTGATGGACCACAAGCACTGTTACTTGAAGAATTACCTGGATTTCTGGAAGATGTTCAGATTGTTCGTGAAACTTATGAGAAACGTGTGAGTCAATTATCGGTGAGCAGTCATTTAGCTGATAATTGATATAAGAGCGAAACAATTAAAGCGGAACCGTACACTCAATGCCATTAAGTTAATGTTTCCAATTTGAACTGTGATTTATATGATAACCTGCTGATAACAATAATTTAATGGCAGTGAGCCGTACACTGGAATCCGAATAAACATTTTGTCTGAATAATTCTGATTCAGACAAAAAAACTCATTTTAATTATCTACACTCCTTAAGCAACGCCACCAAAAACGCCCCAACTCGCCCAACACTAGCCAGATGAATCTTTTCATCTGGAGAATGCGGTGATTTAATTGTGGGGCCAAAAGAAAGCATATCTATACCAGGCACTTTATTCCCAATAATCCCACATTCAAGCCCAGCATGTATCACTTTCACAACCGGTTTTTGAGCCTCAAACAACCTTTCATAGATTTCACAACTTTTGAGTAATAATGGAGAATCCATATTAGGTTGCCAAGCAGGATAACGATTACCATTGTACACCTTTCCCCCCGCTAAGCGAGCCACCGCTTCAATCTGATGAGTCAAAGCCTCAAGCCTAGATTCCACTGAGCTTCTTTGGCTTGTTAAAACGACTAAGTGCCCATTTTCGACCCGAACTTGGGCTAAATTATTGGAAGTCTCTACCAAACCAAGTGTGGACATGGCAGCCACACCGTGTGGTAACCCCATAAGAAAATCAATGAGTTTTTGCGTGTTTTCAGAAGTTGTCACCTGATCAAAATGTTCAGAACTGGCATCAACTTTGATGAATAACCCAGAATCAGTATTTTTATATTCATACCTTAAAATTGTTTCAACTTCCTGCACAAGGGTTTTGACGGTTTCAATCTGGTTGTATGGAACAAACACAAAGGCTTCCGCATCACGGGGAATCGCATTATGCGCTGTACCGCCATGGATTTTGACTAATTGAATATCAACTTGTTGTTTTACAAAAAACAGGGTTTGAGTAAGTACTTTGATAGCGTTGGCTCTTTCAATATGAATATCAACCCCTGAATGTCCACCTGTCATGCCGCCAGTATTGATTTTCATCAATTGAAAATGACTTGGCACTTCTGCCCATTGAATGGGTACAGAAAGATGTGTGTTGAGTCCACCGGCACAACCAATTGTAAAATGTCCTTCCTCTTCAGAATCCAAATTCAATAGGATTTTTCCCTCAAAAAAACCGGCTTCCAATCCTGCCGCCCCAACTAAACCTATTTCTTCGTTTACAGTAAATAAAAGCTCCAATGGTGGATGGGACACCTCCTTATCCATGACCAAAGCCATCGCCATAGCAATAGCAATCCCGTTATCAGCCCCTAAACTGGTTTTATCAGCGGTGAGCCATTCATCATCATAAATCAAGTTAATTGGGTCTTTAGTAAAATCATGATTTGAATCGGGCGTTTTTTCACAAACCATGTCCAAATGCCCTTGAATAACAACAATAGGTGCATTTTCATAACCAGGAGATGCAGGGACTTTAAGTAAAAGATTTTGCGTTTTATCGGTTTTCACCTCAAAATGATTTTCCTTAGCCCAATTCATTAGCCATTGAGAAATCGCCGCTTCATTTCCAGAACAACGGGGAATCGCACTGACTTTTTCAAACCAATTTAAAATCTCATGTTCAAATCGCATTTTGTTATTCCTTTTGGAAAAAAATTTTCGGATTTTGAGATCAAAATCAATAACTACAAGGATTACTTAGGATAAGTCAAAATCGAAGCGGTACGCATGCTTTTGACTTATCCTTTTTTAAAAGTAATCCTTGTAGTTGTTTTCTTATTTTATTCCTTTGAGCAGATAAGTTACCATTTCTCCCTTGCCTTTAATATAAATGGGGCCTCGCCGTGAAAAAATAAATTTATTTTTAATGTGTTGGTAGGTGGTTTCTGATATTTGTATGCAATCAGGGATACCATGTGATTCCATTCGACTGGCAATGTTCACCGTTTCGCCCCATAAGTCATAGTTAAATTTGTGTTTGCCAATTATGCCAGCAATGACTGGACCCGTATGAATCCCGATGCGAATTCTGAAGTCGTTGTTGTTTTGTTTATTCAATCTTTCAATTTCTTGAAGCATTTCTATTGCTATATTTGCAACGGCTTCTGCATGATCAGGACGTTCTGTGGGTAAGCCGCCTACCAGCATATACGCATCACCAATGGTTTTTATTTTTTCTAATCCATATTTTTCAGTTAAAAGATCAAAGGCGAAAAAAATTTGGTTGAGCTTTTCCACCAATTTTTCTGCTGATATTTTTGCAGCAAGTTCTGTAAATCCTACCAAATCAGAAAATAAGACGGTCACTTCAGAAAAGTCGTCAGCAATCGTCTGTTCTCCTTTTTTTAAGCGATCAACAATTGGTTGGGGCAAAATATTCAGCAATAGGGCACGTTCACGATCGCGGAGCCGTTTGCGTTCCAGTGTGGCTGAGATTTTTGCATTTAAAATGACTTGTTTAGGCGGTTTCTGGAGATAATCTTCTGCCCCCATTTCTATGCAATGTACCACACCATCAATTTCGTCTAAGGCAGAAATCATAATCACCGGAATACGACTGAGTTCTTGATCTTTTTTGAGCGCCTCCAAAACTTGATAACCATCCATTTCTGGCATACGGATGTCAAGTAGTATCAAATCAAAGTGTTGACTACGAATTTTCTGCAAGGCTTGTCGACCATTTTTGGCGACTTTGACATTAAATCCCTGTTTCTTTAAACGGCGTGACAATAAATCGCGATTACTTTCTTCGTCGTCAACAACTAACAGTGAAGCGCCTTGTGTGGCTAAATCAAGCGAAGGCTTGTTGTTCGATTGGGTAAACCAATTTTCAAGCTGTGCGGGAATATCGACCACTTCATCCGTTAGCGCCTCTTTTTGATAAACTTTTTTATAAAGATAAGACAAATCATCAATCAAAGTTAGCAACCGCCGTGCTGAGGTCAGAATTTTTTCCAGCACGATACTCACTTCAGGCTGAGTTTCTTTTTCAATATCTTCAAGCAACATTTCATCATAACCAATAATCACATTAATACGATTGCGTAAGTTATGATTGATAGTCGATGTCAAAGTTTCAAACTCAAATTCCGTTTGAGGGCAATTCTTCTTAGAAAACAATTGCGTCAGTAAGACTGACAATTGTTCACCCGCCCTCAACATTTTGTTGATATCAGGAATCAAATCTTCCTGACACGCATCGTTAGCGTATTCCAAAAGCATTTCAAGATGGGCAATGAGGCTGTGAGTGGGCGTGAGCAAATCATATCCCATATCCACTAATTCAATATCTCTACTGAAATCGCCCTCTTTTTCTAGTTCACCAGTTTCTACTGCACTCATAATCTTTAAGCGTGTGCCAACAAAGTGTTAATCTTGCTCAATAAACGAGGCAATTCTATTGGTTTGGTGTCATAATCATCACAACCTGCAGCTAATGCTTGTTCTCTATCACCAGACATTGCATGAGCCGTCAGGGCAATAATTGGGATATTTTGAGTATCCTCAGTGGCTTTTATTTCTTGGGTGGCAGCCCAACCATCTTTGATTGGCAAACTCATGTCCATTAAAATCAAATCTGGATGCTCATTATGTGCTTTATTCACCCCTTGTTCTCCATCCTTGGCAATGATTACCTGAAAACCTTTGCGTTTTAAACGCCTTTCAAGCATGTCAAGATTTAATTCGTTATCTTCTACAAGTAAAATTTTGGGCATTGATAATCTCCTTAATTTATGTTATAGCTGATGTGATGATCGACATTTTTATATTACATTTTTTCATTTTAAAAGTTAAGTCTTTTTTCAGCTATGAAAAAAATTTATACCTCACCAGACAGGCTCATGGTTTTTCATTTTAAAAATCTTCTGGAAAGCCACAACATTATTTGTTTGATCAAAAATGAATTTTTGGCGGGTGCGGCTGGTGAACTGCCTCCTCATGAATGTTGGCCAGAACTTTGGGTTGAAGACGATAAAAAATATAATAGCGCTTTAGAAATTTTAAAAAAAAATTGGAGTGCTGTGCCAGCTTGGACATGTACTCTGTGTGGTGAGGCGCTCGAAGGGCAATTTACAGCATGCTGGCGGTGTGGAGAAAGTCGGTATAGATGATGTTAACTGATAACTGATAACGACTATTGGCTAGGTAGGTTATACTATAATTTTTTCGTTAAGTGACAAGGTGAATTTTATGGGTTTCGATGAACTCTCCAAAGAACAACAAATTATGGTGTCCATGCGTAAGGTTTTAAGCACAATTATTAAGGAAGTGACACCCAAAGAGGGAGAAAGATATCCCTTGTCTGAGCAAACGGTTAAAGATATTCGCATGTGCCTTACGCTGATTTCGGCACGCGAACAGGAATTGGCAAAGGAACGTGGAATGACTAATCGCGAGCGCCCTTACTATGTTGATGAACCTCAAAGCACTCAGACGGTGCAAATCCCGCGCAAGAAATAAAATCCATATATGAGCAAAAAACTTCTAAAATCGACGGCAGTCGTAGGCGGATTGACTTTTATTTCCCGCATTTTAGGTTTTATCCGTGATGTGGTGATTGCACATACCTTTGGCGCTGCTGCTAGCACCGATGCTTTTTTTGTGGCTTTTAAAATCCCTAATTTTATGCGCCGTTTGTTTGCCGAAGGCGCGTTTTCACAAGCTTTTACCCCCGTTTTGAGTGAATACAAAACCCAACGTGATGCGAGTGAGGTTAAACATTTAGTGGATCATGTGGCAGGGCATTTGGGGGGGGTGTTATTGCTGGTTACTATCATAGGCGTCGTCAGTGCGCCGATATTGGTGCTAATTTTTGCGCCCGGCTTTTTCCAAGATAAGGAAAAGTATGATTTGACAGTGGCTATGTTGCAAATCACTTTTCCCTATTTGTTATTTATTGCTTTAACGGCATTTGCCGGTGCGGTATTAAATACTTATGGGCGGTTTGCTGTGCCCGCTTTAACACCGGTCTTATTAAATTTATGTCTAATTGGCGGGGCAGTATGGTTTGCGCCTTATTTTGAGCAACCTGTGATGGCATTGGCTTATGCCGTATTTATCGCCGGTGTCATACAATTGGCTTTTCAATTGCCGTTTTTATATCGCTTACGCTTATTGCCCAAACCCCGTTTTAAGCGAAATCACAAAGGTGTCAAGCGGATTTATCATTTAATCATACCTGCACTGTTTGGTGTTTCTGTGTCACAAATCAATTTATTGGTGGATACTTTGATGGCGTCTTTTTTGGTAACAGGTAGCGTGTCATGGTTATATTATTCTGATCGCCTGATGGAATTTCCGCTCGGTGTCTTTGGTATTGCTTTGGCAACTGTGATGTTGCCTGATTTGTCAAAATCGGTGGCGCGGGGTGATACGGAGGGC
>CAYFOB010000082.1:0-1763 GCA_964344525.1 uncultured Thiomargarita sp. | reverse complement strand
GGGCTATCACAAGGCACTGGATTGGGCATTACGTTGGGTATTTTTAATTGCCATTCCGTCCATGTTGGGTTTAATTATATTGGCTGAGCCCATGTTGACGACCTTGTTTCACAACGGGGAATTTGGTGAGAGTGATGTTGTTATGACAGCGCGTAGTTTGATGGCATACGCTTTGGGTTTAGTTGGTTTTGTGTTAGTTAAGGTGTTAGCATCAGGTTTTTATTCCCGTCAAGACACTCGTACCCCAGTTAAAGTGGCTGTTGTTGCGATGACTGCGAATATTATATTAAATATTGCTTTGATTTTGCCCTTAGCGCATGCAGGTTTAGCCTTGGCAACTTCATTGGCAGCGCTATTAAATGCAGGTTTGTTGTATCGTGGTTTACGCAAACAAGGCGTCTTTCAGCCGCAACCTGGCTGGCGCATTTTTTTGCTGCGCATAGTCATGGCGAATAGCTGCATGGCGCTATTGTTGTGGTGGGGTAGCGGCTCCTTGTCATATTGGTTGAGCATGAGCACTTTGGAACAGGTTTTGTATTTATTTGGCTGGATAATGGCAGGAATGTTGGTATATTTTATCAGTTTGCTGTTTTTGGGTCTTCGATTGCGTCATGTTAGTTTGAAGTGAAATATGGAATTAATTAGAAATCTATCACAATTACGCCCTCACCATCATGGGTGTGTCGCCACGATAGGTAATTTTGATGGTGTGCATTTAGGTCATCAAGCCATTTTGCAACAATTGACAGCTAAAGCCAAACAATTGCAATTGCCCATGGTGGTGATCATTTTTGAGCCCCAACCACGAGAATTTTTTGCATCTGACAAAGCGCCTGCCCGTTTAACTCGACTACGGGAAAAAATCATCGCAATGCGCCATTATGGTGTTGAGAGAGTATTATGTTTGCACTTTAATAAACCATTCGCAAGCATTTCTGCCTCAGACTTTATTCAACAAGTGTTAATCAATAAATTGGGCGTGCGCCATTTGGTCGTTGGTGATGACTTTCGTTTTGGGCATCAATGCGAAGGGCACTTTGCAACGTTGCAACAGGCAGGGAAGCAGTACGGTTTTACAGTCGAAAGGCAACACACTTTTAGCTTAGGGGGCTACCGTATCAGCAGCACCCGCATCCGTCAAGCCTTGATGCAAGGTGATCTCAACGCTGCCCGTGAATTATTGGGTCGTCCTTATACTTTATGTGGGCGCATTCGCCATGGGCAACAACGAGGGCGTACGATAGGCTTTCCCACCGCCAATATTTTTTTGCATCGCAGAATTTCTCCCCTCAAAGGTGTGTTTGCTGTTACAGTGCATGGGGTGGCAGAAAAACCGTTGTCGGGCGTTGCTAATTTGGGGACACGTCCGACAATTGATGGTAGTCAATTATTATTAGAAGTCCATTTGTTTAATTTTAACAAAACAATTTATGGGCACTATGTAGAAGTCGAATTTGTGCGTAAATTACGCGATGAACAACGTTTTGCCTCTTTTGAGGCTTTAAAACAGCAAATTGAAAAGGATGTGCAATTAGCGAGGGCTGTTTTTTTAGAGCGTGTAAAGTTATAATTAATAACAGATGTTACGCTGTCTATTTCTCAAACCCATGACTAACTACAAGGATTACTTTTAAAAAAGGATAAACCACTAGATTTTAGGTTTTGACGGTGCCGTTTTAAATATAATCCTTGTAGTTATTGCTTATTATAGCTATAGCTTTTCAGAAAAATATTTTGCTTTTATTTTAAGAAGTTAAGTGACC
>CAYFOB010000081.1:0-11111 GCA_964344525.1 uncultured Thiomargarita sp. | reverse complement strand
CTATATTAGTACTTAATAATATTTTTATTTACTAACTTGAACATCGAGTTATAATTTTATTTTTTAAATTAGAGGTTTTATCTATGCCATCTCGTTACACAGGACTTATCGACAAATATCGCGATTATTTGCCTGTCCGTGATGATACACGCATTATCAGCCTGGCTGAAGGTAATACGCCCCTTATACGCTTGCATAATATTCCTAAGCTTTTAAAAACAGATGTGAATATTTATGTTAAATATGAAGGGCTTAATCCAACTGGCTCTTTTAAAGATCGTGGCATGACAATGGCGATTACTAAAGCGGTGGAAGAGGGCAGCAAGGCAACTGTTTGCGCTTCAACAGGTAATACGTCCGCCAGTGCTGCCGCCTATAGTGCCAGGGCGGGAATAACCGCTTTTGTCCTTATTCCTGAAGGTAAAATTGCCCAAGGAAAATTGGCTCAAGCTATGATGCATGGCGCGGTTGTTATTCAAATTCAGGGCAACTTTGATGATGGTATGCGACTGGTCAAAGAAGTGGCTGAACATGCCCCAATTACAATTGTCAATTCTATCAATCCCTATCGCTTACAGGGGCAAAAAACGGCAGCATTTGAAATTATTGAGGCGCTCGGCAGAGCGCCAGATTATCATTGTTTACCAGTAGGTAATGCTGGAAATATCAGCGCCTATTGGATGGGTTATACAGAATTTGCTAACATTGGCATTGTCAATCAACGTCCTAAAATGTGCGGCTACCAAGCCAGTGGCGCGGCACCGTTTTTGCGTGGCCAACCTGTTGAAAATCCTGAAACGGTAGCAACTGCTATTCGTATTGGTAATCCGCAAAGTTGGGATAAAGCTGTTAATGCCCAACAAGAATCGGGCGGTTGGTTTGATGAATTTTCTGATGAAGAAATTTTAGCAGCGCAAAAATTGTTGGCTGAAAAAGAAGGGATTTTTTGTGAGCCTGCCTCAGCAATTTCCCTCGCAGGGGCAATGAAAGATATTAAAAGTGGTCAAATACCTTCAGGCAGTACCATAACATGTACATTAACGGGGCATGGTTTAAAAGATCCCGATACGGCTATTCGCCAAAGTACAATACCCCTTATTAAGGTCAAAGCTGAACTTGAGGATGTTAAAGGGGTGATATTGCAAAATATCTAACTGTCCAAGCAAAGCGCTGCTTGGAACGAAAACTCATCTTCCTTTTCGTTCCAAGCAGCGCTTTGCGTGGTAAGTATCTGTTTATTTATTTTTGAAGCCAGTCCCAACAGGAATGAGTCTACCCAATATCACATTTTCCTTAGGACCCCGCAATTCATCATATTTACCTTTGATGGCCGCCTCTGTTAACATCCGTGTTGTTTCTTGGAAGGAAGCAGCTGATAGAAAAGAATCGGCTGCCAGTGATGCCTTAGTGATGCCTAATAACCTGTGTTCCCAAGTCGCAGGTTCTTTGCCAGCCGCAATAGCTTGTTCATTTTCTTCTAATAATTTCACCTTATCTACTAATTCTCCTGGTAGCCGTTGCGTGTCGCCGCCTTTTGTAACTGTTACTTTACGCAACATCTGTCGCACAATCACTTCAATGTGTTTATCATTGATCTTGATATTTTGTAAACAATAGAGGATTTGTACTTCGTTAACAATATAATTCGCTAAAACGTTTATGCCAAATAATCGTAAAACATCATGCGGATTTGGCATCCCATCGACAATTTGATGGCCTTTTTCTACATAATCTCCTTCAAGAACGTTAAGAATTTGCCCTTTAAGAATCAGTTTCTCATCACTTTCTCCCTCTTCATCTGTAATAATTAGCCGTTGCCGCTTTTTAGTCTCTTTTCCAAAACTGACTGTGCCTGTGCGTTCTGCAAAAATAGCCGGTTCTTTTGGGGAACGCACTTCAAAAAAATTCGCCAATGTCTGAGTATCATCAATATTTTGTTCCATTAATTGAATACTTGTTTGCCCAATTGATTGAGCAGCTACAACGCCCACTGCCTCGCCAATATTCACCAATTGCCCATGCGCTAAGTCACGCCCATAACACTTAGCACAAATTCCATAACGAGATTCACAAGTTATCGCTGAACGAACCTTCACGCAATTAATTTTTTTTCTATCCAATCGTTTTACCCAGCTTTCATCCAATAAAGTACCTGCTTTAATCAGCAATTTTTTATGCATAAAAATATCTTCCACGTCCCAATACACGCTCAGACAAAGGGCTTAGCACTTGCCCCTCCCGAATTAAAGCGCTTATTTCTAACCCATTCTCAGTACCACAATCAAACTCATAAATCACTTGTTCCTGCGCCACATCCACAAGCCGTCGCATCAAATAGATAGAATTAATTGTTTTTAGCGCGGTTTCAACCAATTCCATTCGCCCCTCAGAAGTAGAGCGAAAATATTGCGACACAGTCAAACCGTCACGAAAATTGGGCTTTAATGTGTCTTGTTCGAGTGCCCCCGAATTCAACATCGCAGAAAGATTATTAGGAATATCTGCGATAGTCAGCGAAATACCAGCGCGTGTCGCATAGTAAAAGCCCATTTCCATCAATTGATGTGCAAAAATAACGGTTTCTTTAAGCCCTACTTTATAATAACAAGTTTTAATTAATTGAGAAATCGCATTTTTTGTTAAAACCTTATTAATCAAACCAAAGGATAAGGCAGAGGGCAAAATTTCAAAAAGTAAGGCTCGCCCCACAGTTGTTTTTTTGCGTGTGATTTTCTTCGCAGTTTCTTTAATCCGCACAGTAATTTTGGCATTGAGCGCTACCACTTTACTGTCATAAGCCAGATGCATTTCATTGAAATTCGCAAAAGCCATGCCCGAACCAACAGCCTCAACATGTTCTAACGTCATAAAATAGAGCCCTAAAACCATTTCTTGGGAAGGAACAATAACCGGTTCCCCATTCGCGGGTGAAAGGAGATTATTGCTAGACATCATTAGCGCCCGAGCCTCCAATTGTGCTTCAATTGATAATGGTACATGAACCATCATTTGATCACCATCAAAATTGGCATTAAAAGCCTTACAAACCAATGGGTGCAATTGAATCGCTTGTCCTTCAATCAAGATGGGTTCAAAGGCTTGAATTCCTAAACGATGCATGGTGGGCACATGATTTAATAAAACAGGATGATCTCGAATCACCTCTTCCAACACTTCCCAAACCTCCTTCACTTCATAAGCCAGGAGTTTTTTGGCGGCTTTAATCGTCTGAGCGAGTTTCCTCAATTTGAGTTCCCTAAGTACAAAAGGCTTGAACAATTCCAAAGCCATTTTTTTGGGAAGCCCACATTGATGTAGTTGCAACTTGGGTTCCACCACAACGACTGCTCGCCCCGAATAATCTACCCGTTTTTTTAATAAATTTTGACGAAAACGCCCCTGTTTGCCTTTAATTATATCGCTCAAGGATTTTAGGGGTAATCTTAATTTATGATATCCTAAGCTGGAATACCAACGCAGCCCAAACAGGGCATCCACAGATTCCTGTAACAAGCGTTTTTCATTATGCAATATGATATCAGGCGCATCAAATTCTACTAAACGCTTAAGTCGATTATTGCGATTAATCACCCGCTGATAGAGAACATTTAAGTCAGAAGTGGCAAAATATCCGCCCTCTAAAGGCACTAAAGGTCGTAGCGCGGGCGGCAAGACAGGTAAGACTGTTAACACCATCCACTCTGGTTGATTGCCTGATTGTAGAAAAGATTCCAGGAATTTCAATCGTCTAATTCGCTTATCGTTAACCTTCGTTATGCTCAGATTGATTTCTTCACGAAGACGATTAACTTCTGTGGACAAATCCATTGTTCGTAATAACTCTAAAATCGCCTCTGCACCTATTCGCACCTCAAATACTTCACCCAATTCTTCCAATAAATCAAGGTAAGTTTCCTCACTTAATAATTGCCCCCGTTCCAAAGTCGTTGATCCCGGATCAACCACCACATAAGCGTCAAAATAGATGATACGTTCAAGCGCCTCTGATGATAAATCCAACATCAACCCCATCCAAGATGGGCGCGATTTTAAATACCAAAGATGCGCAACTGGACTTGCCAACTCAATATGCCCCATTCGTTCACGACGCACCGATGCTTGAGTCACTTTAACCTTGCACTTTTTACAAACAGTTCCTTGACGCTTAGGCGATTTAGCACATAAACACTTATTATCCTGAATCGGACCAAAAATTTTGGCACAAAACAATCCATCAGGTTCGGGCTTAAAACGATAGCTGATGGTTTCAGGCTTTTTGACTTCACCAAATGACCAAGTACGAATTTGCTTTGGCGAAGCTAATTTAATACAAATTCTATTAAAATCTTTTATCTGTTTATAGCTTTTTAAAAATTCTTGTAAATTTTTCATAAAAAAGTTGAATCCAAGAAATTCGGCACTATATTCATTGAATGGGAAAAGTAATCCATGTAGGTTAAGGTAATTTAAGTAATCCCACCCCAGCGCCAGAAATCCGAGTTTTCCAAAAAATCGGATTTCTCAATCAGCCCTCCTGTACTATAGCTAATCAGCACCCTCATCAAGAGGGGCTGATCATAAAGATTAGGTATCCAAATTCACCACAGACAAGGCATTTTTTTCAATAAAATCGCGCCGTGGTTCAACTTGATCGCCCATTAAAGTGGTAAAAATTTCATCACAGGCAACAACATCTTCAATCTGAACTTGTAGCAAATTGCGTGTTTCAGCATTCATCGTGGTTTCCCACAATTGCTCCGGATTCATTTCGCCAAGTCCTTTATAGCGTTGAATATGTAAACCGCGTCGTGCTTCTGCCATTAGCCAATCAACAACTTCTTTAAAATGGCTCACAGGTTGTTTTTTCTCGCCACGTTGCACATAAGCATCCGTTTCTAAAAGTCCCAAGAGCTTTTGTCCTAATTCCATAATGGCTTTATATTCAGGCGTTTTAAAAAAGCCTTTGCTTAGCGTATAAGTGGTTTCAACCCCATGTGCAATCATGGTAATCTGAGCGGAAAAGTTGTTCTCTTCTGAAACGGGTTGCACTGTTATTTGATAACGGTGTGTTGCTTTTTCTATAAGCTTTGCCAAAGCATCAAACCATTGCTGAGCTTGATCGGGCATATTCAGTGGCGGTAAATCAATAATGGCTTCCAAAACCTCAGCAGGCAATTGGCGCGATAAGCGTTTGATAATCGCCCTCACTTGCAGATAGTGCTGAAATAAATTTTCTAAGGTTTCTCCACTGAAGGGTGGTGCTTCAGGATTAACAAAGAGTTGAGCATTTTGCAAGGCTAACGTCGTAAGGTGCTGATTGAGTGCTGCATCATCTTTAACATATTGTTCTTGTTTACCTTTAGTGAGTTTATACAAAGGCGGTTGAGCGATATAAATATGCCCTCGCTCAATGAGCTCTGGCAATTGTCGATAGAAGAAGGTTAATAATAAAGTTCTAATGTGTTGCCCATCAACATCAGCATCACTGGCGAGAATGATTCTATGATAACGAAGTTTTTCTATATCATATTCTTCCTCGCCGATACCGCAACCCAAGGCAGTAATCAAAGTCCCCACTTCGACAGAAGATAGCATCCGATCAAAACGTGCTCTTTCAACATTTAAAATTTTACCTTTTAAGGGCAAAATGGCTTGGTATTTTCTATCTCTACCTTGTTTGGCCGATCCGCCAGCACTATCACCTTCCACAATAAACAATTCCGACAAAGCCGGATCTTTTTCTTGACAATCTGCTAATTTGCCTGGTAATCCTGCAATATCGAGTGCCGTTTTGCGTCGTGTCATTTCACGCGCTTTTCGAGCGGCTTCTCTGGCGCGGGCGGCATCAACGATTTTGCCCGCAATGTTTTTTGCATCATTAGGAGTTTCTAGCAAAAATTCATCTAATTTTTCGGCAACGGTGCCTTCTACCACACTTTTGACTTCACTTGAAACCAGTTTGTGTTTGGCTTGTGAAGAAAATTTGGGATCGTGCATTTTGACTGAAAGTACCGCCGTCAAACCTTCGCGGACATCATCACCAGAGGGCGAAACTTTCGCTTTTTTCAAAAAGCCTTCGCGTTCTAAATAATTGTTAAAGGTGCGAGTCAGTGCGCTACGAAATCCCGCTAAATGGGTGCCTCCATCACGTTGAGGAATGTTGTTGGTAAAACAAAAAATGTTTTCGTAGTAGGAATCATTCCATTGCATGGCGACTTCTACTGCAATATCCTCTTTTTGGGTATTGAAATAGAACACCGTATTATGCAGCAATGTTTTGTTGCGGTTAAGTAAGTCGACAAATGAGCGAATACCGCCTTCATCTTCAAAAAAATTCTCTTTTTCTGTTCGATCATCAACGAGGTGAATTCGCACGCCCGCATTTAAAAATGACAGCTCACGCAACCTGTTAGCCAACACATCATAATGAAATTCTATATTTGTAAAGGTTTTGGCACTGGGCTTAAAGCGGATTTCTGTTCCTTTTTTGGACGTGACGCCAACGACCGCTAAGGGCGCGAGTGGAACGCCTTCTTGGTAGCTTTGTTGATGCTTTTTTCCGCCCCGATGAATCGTGAGATGGAGTTCTTCAGAGAGGGCATTCACCACTGAAACACCCACGCCATGCAATCCACCAGAAACTTTGTAGGAATTATCATCAAATTTACCACCCGCATGTAGCACTGTCATAATGACTTCAGCAGCAGAACGCCCTTCTTCTTGATGAATATCAACGGGAATACCGCGCCCATCGTCAATAACAGTCACAGAACCGTCGTTGTGAATTTGCACTGTAATTTCTGTACAATACCCCGCTAACGCCTCATCAATCGCATTATCCACCACTTCAAAAACCATGTGATGTAAACCTGTGCCATCATCAGTATCACCAATGTACATGCCAGGGCGTTTTCTGACAGCATCTAATCCCTTTAAAATCTTGATATTATTTGAATCGTAAGTCGTTTCACTCATAAGTTTATCCAACAATTTTGAAAGGAACTATTTTATCATTTTTGGAAGCAATTTTGTGAATTTCTAAGTATTGAATGAGGGAACCACAAACGCCAAAATTAACAACACACTAACAATTGTATGAAGCATAATCGTGTTTTTAATAGCAGGAATCAGGGCAGTTGGTTTTTCATCATAATAAGTGTACAAGGTTTTTATGGCAAAAAATCCCAACGGTAATGCAAGTAAACTGGCAAGGCTAAACATGGGCAAATTGTTGTATATCACGCCTAAAGCAACTGTAATGAAACTCAGTGCGATTAATAGGACGTAAATTAAGCGAGCGCGTTTTTTTTCTAGGCGAACGATGAGTGTGTTTTTTCCAGCTTCTTTATCCGCCGCATAATCCGGAAATTCATTGATATATAAAATCGCTGCAACTAGCATGGCAAGTGGTAACGCAGCTATGATGGCTACCGTATCCAGGTTTTGAGTTTGCACATAATAGGCACCGAGTACTGCCAATACGCCAAAATTTAATCCAACCAATACTTCGCCCAAGCCACGACTTTGAAATGAAAACGGTGGCGCGGAATAAAAATAACCTGATAATATACCTATCAATCCTATCCATAACAACGGTAAGCCTCGTGCCCACACTAAAAATAAACCGATACCCATCGCCGTGATAAGCAATAACATTCCATAACGGTAAGTTTCTTGTGGCGTCAAAATGCCTTCTTGAATCATACGACTACCACCAGCAAATGGAGTCAGTGGTGTTTTATTGAAATTATCAGTACCATTAAGATAATCAAAATAATCATTGAGAACGTTGATGCCAGCATGAACAAGAATACCCGCCAGCAGCGATAAGGCAAAATAGAGCGGCAAAAACACACCTTGCAAATGCCACGCAATAGCAGCACCTAACAAAATGGGTAAAATAATCACAGTAAAAAATTGCGGGCGGGTTGCCATGATCCAGGTAGTAAGTGTTTTTTGAGTCATTTTTGTTGACCTTTGTGATTTTAAGTGAGGCCTCTTGCTCATTGTGTCATGAGCATTGTTATCGTGCAACTGGCAAGGCGATTTCAACCCAAACTAAACGATGATCTGAGCTTGCCTCAATATCTCCCTTTTTTTCTACCAAATAATGCAATGGATCAGAAGAATCTGGCCAAAAAATACCTGAAGCATGAACTTTTAGCGTTTTTGAGGGTAACACATAATCAACGCGTAATCCCCAACTTGTGGTGTGATGGGCGGGATTGCCTTTTTGTCCTTGAAAGAGTGTTTCTTTGCCACCGGTACTTTTTGGGGTAGGTGCTTGACAAATGCGCTTATGCTTAAGTAGTTGATTTATCGCATTATCGGCGCTATTGCCATCAATGGGATCAGCATTCATATCGCCCATGATGACAAAATGCGCCGTGGAGTCCAAACCGCCTCGTTGCCCTTTATCATCATAAAGATAGTTAGCAGGAGTTATATAATCTGCCAAAAGTCGTATTTCATCAAAATTGCGTAATTTATTGCGATTTTCTTCACCGTCAAAAACGGGCGGTGCTGGGTGTGCAACAATGAGGTGAATAATACCGGTGGGTAATTTTATGGGGAGATCAATATGATTTTTTGATGAGAGTCTAAAAATGTTTAATGCGTCTGCTGAATACCACATTTCTCCTGTTGCAGGATTTTTGGGTAATTTTGCGTCAGGCATATTTTTCCACAAAAATTTTTGAAAAGTACGGATATTGTCCCATTGAATGGGGTATTTAGAAAGAATTGCGAAAGCATATTGCCCAGGATGACAGCCAAAACCAAGGGCATCACCAGGACTATCGTTTTTTCCGTCTTTGTCTAAATCCATCCCTGATGGGATACCTGTATTTGAGGGCACGACGTAAGTGTATTTAAAATCAATAGGTCGTGCCCCGTTTTGACTGACATGAAAATAGTTCTCTTGAAAAAGTTGCAACGCTTTGCCACCCTCATCATAGTCAAACTCTTGAAGGGCTAGCACATCAGGATTGATGCGCTGGATAATTTCAGCGACGTATTTGGCTTGTTGATTATCAGGGGTGGAGAGTTCAGTGATCAGTTTTGTGGCTTCGTTGCGATTCAAGGCAGTGTTGAAGGTGGCAAAGCGGAAAATTTGCCGTTTATAAATTCTTTTTCTATAAAGCATAATTTGTTTGCGCGTTTTGTGCTCATTTTGATATAGCTTCAATGGTGCGCCACTAATGGCACAATTGGTATACTAAGCATGTTCACAATTTGAGCAAATGATAAGTTTTATTTTAAATAGGTTTAAATATAATTATGCCTGCTAAAGATATTTTCCATGAGATTGTTGTAAAAGCATTAATGAAAGATGGTTGGAAAATCACGGCTGATCCACTCTTTATTCAATCAGAAGAATTTGATATAAGTACTGAACCATGAATTTTCAGGTATTTAAACTGGTTGTGTATGATACTGAAAAAGAGGTGATTGTCAAATGGCAAACGTAGAAAAATACAGAGCCAACATTGAAAACATCATCAAAAAATAAGCGGGGTGTCCAAACCTTTTCCAAAATGATCAAAGATGATTGTATCTATGTGGATAAAACTTGTCTGATTGGTCAATGATTTTTCTGTCATAGATTCCTCAAATGATAATGAACTATGGGAAGGGTTTCTTGATTTATTGGATGCTATTAATGCTTATTAATTGGCTGCCGAAAAACGCGGCTTTAAAACTGTTAAGAGGAAACCAAAAACATGAATCCCCTACCAGCCTTTAAGCGGAATTTTGCACATGGCGTTCATCCCGAGGGTCATACTGAACAAACTGAACACTTGCCCATACAGCGTGTACCTTTTGTTAACCGCTATGTGTTACCGTTGGGGCAACACTTAGGGGCACCCGCTCGCCCCATCACCCAAATCGGGGAACGAGTGCAACGTGGTCAACAAATCGCAGAACCGGGCGCATTTGTCTCCACAACCTTGCATAGTCCTGTAACAGGTTGGGTGCGGGCTATTGGCTTGCGTCGCTACCCCAACGGCAAGATGCAACCCGCCATAGAAATCGAAGCGGATCCTTATGCCACCCAGCGCTTTGAATCTAAGCCATCAATTGATTGGACTGCCCTATCTGTTGATGAATTTATTAAGCATGTTCAGCAGGCGGGTATTGTTGGTATGGGCGGGGCGGCTTTTCCCAGCCATGTTAAATACGTTTTACCTGATGGTATGCAGATAAAGCATTTAGTTATCAACGGCGCGGAATGTGAGCCTTATCTAACCAACGATCATCGGTTGATGTTAGAACGTCCAGATGCGGTGTTACAAGGCGTTGAAATCGTCAGGCAAAAAATCGGGGCAGAGCAGGCGACTATTGGCGTGGAGCTTAACAAGAGTGATGCTATTTCCATTTTACAAGAACGTATTAAACAGCACCCATATCAACAAATTCAAGTGGTGCCTTTGCGGGTTAAATATCCTCAAGGGGCTGAAAAAATGTTGATAAAATCCATATTCGGTGTGGAAGTGCCAGCTGGGCAGTTGCCACGCGATGTGGGGATCACCGTTAATAATGTTGGTACCATTGTGGCTATTGCAGACTATTTCGAGACCGGTATGCCATTGGTTGAGCGTATTGTCACCGTTTCTGGTCCTGGCGTTGAGCAGGCTGCCAACCTCATCGTCCCTCTGGGGACACCGGTACGCGAAGTATTGCGATTCTGCGGTGGCTTAAAAGAAACTACCCGCGAAGTCATTATGGGGGGACCCATGATGGGCATGCCCATTTCCAGCCTTGATGTGCCCATATTAAAAGGAAGTTCTGGCATTCTCGCTTTTACTGCTGCGGAAACCAGTAAACCTAAAGAATATCCCTGTATTCGTTGTGGGCGTTGTGTTGAAGCCTGTCCACACTTTCTTAACCCATCACGCTTGGCGCGGCTTTCAAAAGTGGGATGGTATGAGGAAATGGCGGATTATCAGGCGATGGATTGTGTTGAATGCGGTGCTTGTACTTTTTCCTGTCCTTCAGGCATTCCTATTGTCCAATTGATCAAAGTGGGAAAAATGGAAATTCGCAAGATGAAAGCTGCCTCGAAGTAAATAGCTCAGTTTTTTCGTTTAGTAGCTTGTACCGCGCTTCGC
>CAYFOB010000080.1:0-11124 GCA_964344525.1 uncultured Thiomargarita sp. | reverse complement strand
TATTTTTATTTACTAACTTGAACATCGAGTAACAGTTTTTTAAGGAGCTTAAAATTTTTAAAAACTTCTAAATTTTGTTCTCCTCTATCAAAAGCATCCCCATGAAAAATGACTTCATTAATTTCTTTCGCTTTGACTAAAGCAATAACTTCTTCTAAAACCTTTGGATTCGCATCAAGATCAAAAACATTGGCTGTTTTTAATACTTTTTTATTTTTTAATCGATACCTGAGCTGATTTAAAGCAATCAGTTGTGATTTTAACTTAGCATCGAGTTTTTTAATTGGTGTTGCTTGGGGAACAATTTCTTCTAATACCAGTTTTGCCCCCCTTTTAATCTCAGCGTTTTTATTTGTTGTCGCCTTTTTTAACAACTTTTCATAAGCCTCATTTGAGTTTTGACAAATCTCTTGGAGGGCTTTGATTGCTGAATATTGAACATCATCATCTTTATCGGTTAATGTTTGAATTAATCCATCAACTGAAGCATGAGCACCAATTTTTCCCAATGCCAGTGCAGCTGAGGCTCGTACCAGTCGGTGATTATCTTTTAATCGCTTAATTAAATTTTCCACAGCCGGGTAGGCGCTTAGTGTTGCTAGGAGGTCAGCTGAGACTTTTCGTATAGCAAAATTTGGATCTTCTAAAAATTTTATTAATTGTGCCACTGGCGCTGGTGTCCCCATTTTGAGTAAAGCATTTAAGACAGAATAACGCAATTTTGAATTTTCATCATTAAGCAATTCAATTAATAGAGGAGAAACCGATTTTTCTCTTAAACCGCCAAAGACGTTAACAACAGCTATTTTGTTTTCTAGCTTCTTATTTTTTAATGCAATTGTTAATAGAGGAATTGATGAGCTGCCAATATTGATTAATGCATTTGTTGCAACTTTTCGTACAAGTTCATCTTCATCATCCAAAATTTTTATTAATGGTAGGGTAGCGCCTTTATCACCGATTTCCTCTAAAAAGGTTGCCGCTGTAAAACGAACAGAACGATTTTTATGATTTAAAGCTTTAATCAAGGGAACAACTTCAGAAGACGTGGCAGATTTTATTTTTTTTAAGGCTTGTAATGCATAGTGCTTAACTTTAGAATCTGCTATCGCAAAGATTAATGCAGGAATTGCTTTATTCGCACGAGAACCAATTGCGCCTAATGTTATAATAGCCAACGCTTTAATATTTGGATCATTATTGGCTAAGATTTCAATTAGGTGAGGTACAGCTGGTTTCCCAATTTTCGCCAATACAACAACTGACATTTTTTTGAGTTGAATGTTGCCAGTTTTAAGCACTTGAATTAACGGATTAATTGCAGGCGCACCGATAGAAATTAATTCATTAACAGCTTGAGTGACCGTATTTTTGTTTTCTAATTGCTTGATTAAGTCAGGAATTGAGTTGTTCATATTTGAATTGCACGAATTGCCTGAATCAGAATGTGATGAATGATTTTAGTTAGAAATTCTGATTCAGACAACAACCGATTTTCTATTTGTCAATGTTACAATTTAACAAAAAATCCTCTTTTCTTCCCCTTTGTCTCGCTACAAAGCACTTGCCATTTTGAACTATAACTTCTGCAGGCATTGGGGCACTGAGAAAATACAACATGCTGGCAGAAAATCCATAAGCCCCAGAGTTAAATATACTTATAATATCGTTAACTTCTACGTGGGGTAATTCAATCTCATTTGTAAAAACATCCATGCTGGTACATAAAGGTCCACCAATAGTGATGGCATTTTCATGAGGTTGTTCCATTTTATTGGCTATAGCTGTTGGATATTTTCGATTCATTCTAATGGGCAAAAACGCATGATTTATACCACCATCAATAATTGCATATTTCTTAGCTCTGGATTCCTTAACACTAATCACCTTTGTCAAAAAAATACCCGCTTCTGAAACAAGAAACCGACCAGGTTCTAAAACAAAGCGAGTATTAGAAAAATCATATTCTTGGGACGCTTGATTGATTAAGGCCGTTAAGCCCTGACCAAACTTTTCTACATCAAATTCTGGCTCTGATTCATCGTAGGGTACGCCTAACCCCCCGCCGAAATTAATGCATTTAAGAGGAAATCCGATTTGTTTAGCAGTGCGACAAGCAATTTGCAGAGTATTCGCTATGCTTTTGAGTAACACCTCCTGATCAAGTATCTGTGAACCAACATAAACATGTACACCTACCAATTTAACCCAATCATACCTTAATGCTGTTTCTACGACTCTTTCAATATTTTCCTCATCTATGCCTAATTTTTGAGAACCGCCCCCTGTTTGCATTTTCACTTGTGTAACACCGTGTATGGGGTTGACTCTAATACAGACTTTGGCTGGACGATCTTCCTGTTTAGCAATCGCATTAAGACGATGTAATTCATCCATTGATTCAACATTAATGACGTGAACGCCACTTTGGATGGCATATTGTATGTCTTCATCTGTTTTTCCTGGACCATTATAGACAATATTTTTTCCCTCAAATCCTGTCTTTAAGGCGATATAAAGTTCACCTGATGACGCAATTTCCGCGCCCGCCCCCAGCGAACGAAGAAATGAGCAGATGCTTGGATTTGGATTGGCCTTGATTGCATAAAAAATTTTGACCTGTTTGGGTATTGAACGTTTTAAGGCTTCATATTGTTTTTTAATAATTTCAAGATCATAAACATACAATGGGGTACCATATTTTTTGGTAAGCGTTAACACATCAAGGTTTCCTGTCATCAGGATGCCCTCTTTTTTTTCAAAATCTTTCATAGTTAAAAATCTTTGTTTGCTCATTTAGTTTGTTTCAATCGCCGCCATTGGCATATAATGGGCTACACAATTTCTTGAGTTCCTGTTGCGTATTTGCGATAACAATCGCACTAAATTTTTCCCACTGAAGAAAACCAATATTGTACGGTAAAATACCTTGCCCTGATTGTCGATTAAAAAGATTCTCCTTTCCAAGAATATTTTTTAATTCGGCAAAAGTTGTTTTTTTCCCACTCAAAAGATGGGTTAAGATTCTAAAATATTTCTGTGAATCAGGAAAAAGCTTGCGTATGGCATTGAGTCCAAAAGAGGATGCGTTAGCACGCCCATTCAGATCAACAACAAATACATCTCCATCAATCGTTTCAATCAAATCAATACCTAACAAGCCTTTATATCCTTGTGATTGCAATTCCTTAGCAATCATGCGTGAATAATCCCTGATTTTTTCAAGTTGGCAAATTGATAAAGGATAAGCATTCCCATGATATTTCAACTTCTCATCTAATATTTGCTCAGTAATCCCCAATTCTTGTATCGCATTTAAACCAATATGATATTGGATATTCAAAGAACATAACACGTCATACAGTTTTTCTACCAAAAATAGATCATTGGTATCACACTTGCTGAGTTCAAGTTGAAAGGCATTGAGTGCTTTTTCATCCGCGATTGGCCAAATTGCTAAGCCCCCGTAACTTTGCTCACCAATGATAATAATTTTTTTGTATTTGGAACAATACGCTTTTGCCGTCTCTATAACAGTCACAGAATTTGCAATTTCATGTTTTAACACGGGTAGTGCTAATTTTTGTAAAAGAGCAGGTAAATAGCACTTATTGTTTACTTTTTGCGTCAAATCAGGAGGAGAACCGTTAACTGTTGCATTTATTTTCAATGCAATTTGCGCCTCAACCTGCGTACTGATATAAGGATGAAGAACGACATTATCCAGTGTTTGCAGACACTTTAAGAGTTGTTCGTCCTTAAGTACATTATCCGACAATGATTCTCCTTGAACGGTTGGTATCAATAAATTTTGTGTACCGAGCCCCATATCCATTAAATAATTCAGGTAATTTTGATCAGGATAATGATTGAGAACAATATAATCATCACTTTCGACCAAAAGCAACGCTCTTTCTGGATATTCGTTCAATTGCGCTAAGTCGCTAGTCTGGTTTCCAGCAGTCAATTTTAACACGCATTGATGAAGCGTATGCATAAAAACGTTTGTATGAGCTGTCATTTTGTTAGCCTATAATATCTGAATAAGCAGGAATTCCATCCTTTCCCACCGATTTAAATATCGCCACCATAATCGCTTTTTTAACCAATTCTGTTGCCGCAATGCCAACAAGATTAACATCAGCTTCAACCTCACCTGTTGCCAAAGCAAAAAACGTATCACCATCATACATCGTATGTGCGGGCGTGATGACTTGCGACACACCTGTGTGCGCCATTTGTGCCACTTTGGTCAGCGCTGCTTTATCAAATTTAGCATTGCTTGCCACAACTCCAATCAGGGTATTAGATGGACTACTTGTCGCAGCCACATTTTCATTCATAAGATATTGAACGGCATCAACAAAGCCCCCCTCTGTTGATCTGGCACCGGCGATAATTCTATTGTCTTCATAATGTCTAACATCCCCAAAGGTATTGACGACAACAATAACAGCCACAATCAAACCACTTGGAAATTGCATCCCGGCTGTTCCCAACCCTCCGCGCATGGCTTGTGCGATGCCACAAACTTTGCCAACTAAAGCGCCGCTACCAGCGCCGACATTACCAACCGCAACCTCAGCCGTTGAGGCTTGCAAACAGGCTTGATAACCATCCAGCACTGTTGGCGCGTAATCTTGAGCACCAATCGGTATTTTTTTGCTACCCATGCCAAATCCATAGCCTTGTTCTTGGCAATACCTCATAACGCCATCGGCTGCGGCGAGCCCTAAAGCGCTACCGCCTGTTAACAAAATAGCATTAACCTTTTCCACCAAACAATGAGGGGCAAGGAGCGCAGTTTCTCGCGTGCCGGGTGCCCCTCCCCGGATATCGACTCCGCAAGTTGCCCCCTTCTCACAAAGTATCACGGTGCAACCTGTAGCACATTCATTATTGGTAAAGTGTCCAACGCGAATATTGGGGATGTTTGTAATAGAGACATTCATGGGGAAAAATAACCTTATGTTCAAAAAAACTTTGGGGCTTTTTAGCCCAAGCATCGCCTCAATGAAAAAGTACCTAGCAAAATAAATGATTGTTACCACAACTTGAGGCATGGCTAAGTGGTGCAATCAAATTTTTCGGTTTCTGTCATTTGTTTAGGCGTATCTGGGGTGCTGCAGGGGTGATTTGAGTTTTATTGGGTAGTTCCGTCACAGGAGTGCAATAACTACAAGGATTATATTTAAGAAGGGATAAACCATAGATCCCTTTTTAAATATAATCCTTGTAGTTATTGTTGGGAGAAACAAGAGTGTGTCACATCAGTCAATTATCAGATGTCTATTGATTAACCTGTTTCTTCTATCACTTCTGCTGCATTCATTAATAAAAAGTCTAAAAAGGTGCGAACAACCAAAGATAATTTTTTGTCACTCAAATGTGCAACATACCAGTGGCGTTTGAGCGGAAAATCCTGCACATCTAATATCTTTATCGTACCAGCCGCCAATTCAAAAGTCACAGCATGTTGAGATAATAGGGAAATTCCTAATCCTGCCATCACACCTCGTTTAATCGCTTCACTGCTACCCAATTCTATCTTGGATTCCAACTCTAAATCATGAATTGCAAAACAACGTTCCATTGCCATGCGTGTACCTGAACCCATTTCTCGAATTAAAATGTTTTCTTGTGCTAATTGTGTCAATGGAATGTTAGTGCTACCCACGAGCGGATGTTCTGGTGGCGCTATGACCACCAAAGGATTTTCCAAAAATTGATGGGCTGTAACCTGCAAATGTTCGGGCACTTGTCCCATAATCACCAAATCATCTTCATTGTTAGCAAGCCGTTCTAAGACTTTGTTACGGTTAGTCACATTAAGACAGAGATGCACATCAGGATAGCGCTGCAAGAATGTTTTGAATAAACCTGGGGTAAAATAAGTTGCCGTCATCACTACTGATAATTTGAGTTGACCTTTGATAGTATCTTGTAATTCATTCAAGGAGACTTCTAAGCGCTCAATACGGGCAAAAATATCCTCACAAGCGCCATATAGTTCACGCCCTGCATCAGTGAGAAAAATGCGTTTGCCCACTTGTTCAAACAAGGGCATGCCTACATGCCCTTCCAATTGCTTGATTTGTATAGACACGGCAGGTTGCGTCAAGCACAATTCGGCAGCTGCACGGGTAAAACTTAAATGCTGTGCGACTGCTTTGAATAAGGTCAATTGACGTAAAGTCATGTGCATCATAACAAGCCTCTTATGCTTTGTGCAAGGTACACCTTACACGCTTGAGTACGGTTTAGATTATTGTTATTAGGGATATTACCCCCTATAAACTGTGGCTATGATATACCATTAACAAATTTAATCAAGTAATCAACCACGAAAAAGGGCAACTACAAAAATTTATAATACCATGATATTATGATGGTTATTTTGAAGAACTTCGAGATTTTCAAAACCTCGAAGGCAACCATGGCGGTTTTGAAAGGGGGGATTTATAAATTATGATTGATGATAATAATCAAAAAAAACTACTTTTATTATGTGAATTTTAAAGTATATTAATAGACTCAATGACATCAAATCAATAAATATATTTTTTTTAACAATAAAAAATATGGATAATATCGAATATTGTATTAAAAATTAGTATATTGTAATATTAGTAAAATTTGATCTGTGATATATATCAACTGATAACTGAATTTTTATTTAATTAGCTAGGAGGAATCCCATAATGGCGAAAACCTATCAAGCGGGCGTGAAGGAATATCGCGAAACTTATTGGATGCCGGAGTATTCTCCGCTGGATACCGATATTTTGGCTTGTTTTAAAATTACGCCACAAGCTGGTGTGCCACGTGAGGAGGCTGCGGCTGCGGTTGCTGCTGAATCTTCAACAGGTACTTGGACAACGGTATGGACTGACTTGTTGACTGATTTGGATTATTACAAAGGCCGTGCCTATGCCATCGAAGATGTCCCAGGTGATGACGAATGTTTTTATGCCTTTATTGCCTATCCCATTGACCTGTTTGAAGAAGGTTCTGTGGTCAACGTCTTCACTTCTTTGGTGGGTAATGTATTTGGCTTTAAAGCAATACGCCATTTACGTTTAGAAGATGTTCGTTTTCCAATCGCTTACGTGATGACTTGTAATGGTCCCCCTCATGGTATCCAAGTTGAGCGTGACATCATGAACAAATATGGTCGTGCTTTATTAGGTTGTACCATTAAGCCAAAATTAGGTCTTTCCGCCAAAAACTATGGTCGTGCGGTTTATGAATGTCTCCGTGGTGGTTTAGACTTCACGAAAGATGATGAAAATGTCAACTCACAACCCTTTATGCGTTGGCGTCAACGTTTTGACTTTGTCATGGAAGCCATTCACAAAGCAGAAGCGGAAACGGGAGAACGTAAAGGGCACTATCCCCACTCCTGATGAAATGTTTAAGCGCGCCGAATATGCGAAAGAAATTGGTGCGCCTATTATCATGCACGATTACCTAACAGGCGGTTTCTGCGCCAACACCGGTTTAGCACAATGGTGTCGTGACAACGGCATGTTGTTGCACATTCACCGAGCCATGCACGCTGTCCTTGATCGTCATCCTAAACATGGTATCCATTTCCGAGTCTTAACCAAGGCTTTACGTCTCTCTGGGGGTGATCATCTTCACTCTGGTACCGTTGTTGGTAAACTCGAAGGTGATCGTGATGCCACCTTAGGTTGGATTGATCTCATGCGGAGTTCATATATTAAAGAAGATCGCTCGCGCGGTATCATGTTTGATCAAAATTGGGGCTCAATGCCTGGTGTATTTCCGGTAGCCTCCGGGGGTATTCACGTTTGGCACATGCCAGCACTTGTGAGCATTTTCGGTGATGATGCCGTATTGCAATTTGGTGGTGGCACATTGGGTCACCCATGGGGTAATGCCGCAGGTGCAGCTGCTAACCGTGTTGCGCTCGAAGCATGCACGCAAGCACGTAACGAAGGTCGTGCGACAGAGAAAGAGGGGAAAGAAATTCTGACTGAAGCGGCTAAACACAGTCCAGAGCTGAAGATGGCGATGGAAACATGGAAAGAAATCAAATTTGAATTTGACACTGTCGATAAACTTGACGTGACGCACAAGTAATTGGCGAGCCTTAACGAATTGGAGTAACAATAGATGAGCGAAATGCAAGATTACCAATCAAGCTTGACCGATGCGGCAAGCCGTAAGTTTGAGACTTTTTCTTATTTGCCTGCGATGGAGGCTGACAGAATTAGAAAGCAAGTGGAATTCATCGTCAGCAAAGGCTGGAACCCGGCAGTTGAACACACTGAGCCAGAAAATGCCTTTAGTCACTACTGGTACATGTGGAAATTGCCCATGTTTGGTGAAGCTGATGTTGATCGCATTTTAGGTGAAGCTGACAATTGTCACAAAGCCCACCCAAACAACCATGTCCGTTTGATCGGTTATGACAACTATGCCCAGTCACAAGGCGCTGCCATGGTTGTCTACCGTGGACCCATCAAGGTTTAAGACAGGGTTAGGAGTCCAAGATTTATCTTGGACTTTTGCTCCAATACTTATCAATAAAGCCCCTGTAATCGCCAGGGGCTTTTTTTTTGGAAGGAATAACAATGCGTGTAGATGCAGAACAATATAAAATCAAAACGGAGCCATATTATAAATCTGTAGGTGATGAGATTTCACTTTATGAAGCGGCTTACGGTGTACGCATGCCTGTGATGTTAAAAGGACCAACGGGTTGTGGTAAATCGCGCTTTGTTGAATACATGGCTTATAAACTAGATCGCCCCTTAATCACTGTTGCTTGTAACGAAGACATGACAGCATCAGACTTAGTGGGGCGTTTTTTGTTAGATAAAGATGGTACCGTCTGGCAAGATGGACCATTAACCACTGCAGCCCGTATTGGCGCAATCTGTTATTTAGATGAAGTGGTTGAAGCGCGGCAAGATACCACCGTTGTCATCCACCCCTTAACCGATCATCGTCGTAGCTTACCATTAGATAAAAAAGGTGAGCTCATTGAGGCGCACCCTGATTTTCAATTAGTCATTTCATATAACCCGGGCTATCAAAGCTTAATGAAGGATTTAAAACAGTCCACCAAACAACGCTTTGGCGCCTTGGACTTTGATTATCCTGAAGCAAATATTGAAACAGAAATTGTGGCCAAAGAATCAGGTGTTGAAAAAAGCACAGCCTCAAAATTGGTACAAATAGCACACAGGACCCGTAACTTAAAAGGTCATGGTTTGGACGAAGGCATCTCAACCCGTTTATTGGTTTACTCGGGTCAATTAATTTATAAGGGTATTGATCCAATTGATGCTTGCAAAATGACGATGGTGACTCCGTTAACGGATGATCCAGACATGCGTGAAACTTTAGAAGCTGCTGTGCATACTTTTTTTGTTAAAGCTTGAACTGTGATTTATGTGATTGATATGGTTTTTTTATCATATCAATCACTGTTTAGAACACTTCATTCATAAAATTCACACTTCATCATATAAATAACACTTGAGTCAGATTTTTGAGATGTTAATGGGATAACATTGACTACAGGCAATAATTGGTTAATTTGTTCTCGACTGATAACCAATACTGGGCGTTTCCCTGCTTGTTCGGAGCCTGTCGAAGGATCAAGTGAAGCCAGAAAAACATGCCATTGATATGTCATTTTCTTCCCTCCCACCATTCGGCATCAACTGCCATAAAATCCGACATAACCTCATGCAAATCCGTCATGAAACGGGCATCATGAGTGGCCTGTTCCATTTGTTTAAGTTTTTCAAGATCATTGGTGCGTTGTTTGAGTATAGGCTCAACTAATTTGTATTCTTCTAATGGTAGAATGATACCAATAGGCTCGCCTTTTATGTCAGTGAGAAATTGACGTTGGAGAGTTGTCATCAAATGTACCTCCAAATTGAGTCTATAAAATATTATTTCACTTTTAAGTAATTTGCATATAAATTCAGGATTTATCCATTTGTTGAGAGACGTTTTAATTAATCTTGGATTAATTATACCTTTTTTAGCATTTTTTGGAAAAACGGCTATTTTTCCAAAAGTACCTACACAACTTATTAAAATTTATGCGCTTTTTGAGAGCTCAAACAAATACCATTTTTTAAAAAAATGGTATTTGTATTTTTTTAAGCTTATTTCGCAACAACTCTAATATTTATTCCAAATTTAACATCACACTTTGAAAAGCCGTCATATCTTCAGACTGAACCGCCGCCGCCAGCAACTTTTTCAGCTGAGCAACTTCTGTGAAAGTTAATAAATGTTGTTCAATTTGTTGATAAACAGAAGAGGGTGGATCAAAACGCAAAACAAGTACATCTAAAAGATCATGACGACGTGTGGTGAGCTCAGTCTGTGTTTCTTTTAAAGTTTCTGGTATAGGTAAGCGACTTGGGGCTTCAAATTGGGTACAAATAATATAGGTATAAATTTTTTTTCCTTTGATTTCTTGTTCTTCATACAATGTATTTTCATCGTTATGCACATTGCTAAATACCACATAGTAACCTTCATCCAAGTCTTCCGATTTGAGATATTCTGCTAATTGTCCCTTGCCCTTTTTGAAACGGGTATTGTCGCTAAAAATTTTGACTTCTATGAGATAGCGAAGATTTTTATAGACAATTAAAATATCTGTTCGTCCCGCGCCTGAGGGGACTTCTATAAAAGTATGTCCTTCTAAGGCTTCAATAAAAAAGTTAATAAACCCATCAAGGGAATAATGCCAAGCCGCTTCTTTCAAATGATCAGTATCAAAAGCTTTAAAACCACGTCGACGCACGTATTGTTGATATTTTTTGAGCAATGCATGGATATTTAAGCCGCCATCTTTGAGATATTCATCAAATGTATCATTGACTTTGAGCCCATAATGTCTTTTTTCTCCATTAAGCACGGGACGAAATGCTGTGATAATACGTTTGCTATATAGCGGTACTAGGATACCCACACGATTTTCTATATTGTCTATGACACCATTGGCATGTAAATAAGCAATGTCTTCAACATCGACATTAAATTCGATAGGTTCATCATCAAATAACAAGCGGTACATAAAGGCTTTTTTCTGTTTCGCCTTTTGGACAATATTTAGGATATTTT
>CAYFOB010000079.1:9545-11165 GCA_964344525.1 uncultured Thiomargarita sp. | reverse complement strand
TCAAATTGACGAAGCCAAGGCTGCGCTAGGTAAACGGCTATTTTTTGATAGACGACTCTCAGGAGATGCCGCCATTTCCTGTGCTACCTGCCATCAGCCAAATAATGGTTTTTCTTCTAAAGAGGCATTGTCTCCTGGTTATCCGGGCAACAAGCATTTTCGCAACGCCCCAACCATGATCAACACTGCTCATAAAAAAGTCTGGATGCATGATGGGCGCATTGGGACCAATCTAAATGATGTTACCCGTGGCATGATCACAGAAGACTACATTATGAATATGGATATGCGTATTATGCAGGAACGCATTAAGCAAGATCCTAAATATTTGGAAATGTTTGAAGCGGCGGGATATGGGGAACCTTCTAACGGTAAAGTCCGTAAAGCGATTCCTGAATATCTAAAGACACTCACTTCCCGTGGTGCGCCCTTTGATACAGGTACAATGTCTGAAGCCGCGCAACGTGGAATGGCACTCTTTAAAGGCAAAGCCAATTGTATCGCCTGTCATAATGGCCCACTCTTTTCGGATGGCAGCGCCCACAATACCGGTGTTGCTGAAAATTTTGACATTTTCCGTGATCCACTGCATCACCAAGCCTTTATTGCCTACGCCATGTTTATGGGTATCGAAAATTACATGCGCTTGATGCGTGATCCAGGCACTCACGTACAAACCCATAAGGCTGATCGTAGCGATATGGGTCAATTTATGACCCCAACCTTGCGGGAACTAAAATACACAGCGCCTTATATGCACAATGGTTTGTTAAAAACTTTGGAAGAGGTGATCGAATTTTATAACAACGGTGGCGGTGAAGATAGTAACAAGGATGCTTTGCTTAAGCCATTGAATTTGACCAAGGTTGAAAAACAAGACCTCGTCGCCTTCTTACTGGCACTCTCTGGGGAACCTCTAACAACGTCTGAACACGTTTGGACTGAGAATTATCCTTACGAATACGAACCCATCCAAAATTGGCGCGAAGTCCGCAATTAAAAGGAGAAAAAAAATGCATCATCATTTAATTGCAACTGCCATTATGGCAGCTATTATGGGACCTGTCCTAGCTGCGCCACTGACCCCACTAGGACCACCGCCCATTCCAGCTGACAATAAGCAAACGGATGCTAAGGTAGAATTGGGCAAAATACTGTTTTTTGATCCCCGCATCGGTGGCGATACATCCACCGCCTGTGTCAGTTGCCATTCCCCTTATAACGGTTGGGCGTGGGGTGATGACTTATCACGGGGCTATCCTGGCACAGTCCACTGGCGCAATAGCCAAAGTATTGTTAATTCAGCCTACTACAGCAAACTCTTTTGGGCAGGCTCATCACCCTCCTTAGAAAAACAAGCACCTTCAGCCGCAAAAGGGGGTGTGGCTGGCAACGGTGAAAACGATCTCATGGAAGCGCGACTTGCCTTAATCCCAGAATATCGCAAACGTTTTAGACAAGTTTTTGGTGATGAATGGCCACTCATTGGCAACGCTTGGCGAGCGATTGCTGCCTTTGAACGCACCTTAGTACAACGGGACACACCGCTAGATCAATACTTACTCGGTGATGAAGAGGCTCTCACTGAACAACAAAAACGTGGCCTGGCACTTTTCAATG
>CAYFOB010000079.1:0-9408 GCA_964344525.1 uncultured Thiomargarita sp. | reverse complement strand
CACCGCCAAGGCAGACGCTGGTTTATATTTCCGTACTAAAAATGAGTGGGACAAAGGCAAATTTCGCACCCCCACCCTGCGTTACACTTTGTACACAGCCCCATACATGCACAACGGTGCTTTTTATACCTTTGAAGAAGTGGTGGACTTCTATGATAGAGGCGGATTTGCTGAACCAGAAGAAGATGAGGTTGGTAGAACAACGGATTGGCCTGAACACAAGAGCAAACTCATTAAACCGCTGGGGTTGACTGATGAAGAAAAAGAAGATCTTGTGGCTTTTCTGGAAGCCTTTTCTGGCGAAGAAATCAACATAGATAGACCCATGTTGCCGCCATACGCGCCTTTATTCACTGAGGCAGAACTACAATCACTCAAAAAATGACAAAAATTTCCAAGCAAAGCGCTGCTTTGCACTCCATTTAACGGTATTTTGGAGTGCAGCGCTTTGCCTGGTACTTGGAACAAAATTCAATGGAGCACAAAATGACCAACAAAACACACGAGGCGGCAGAACATGGGCAATGTATGTTGAACCGTCGGGAATTTTTGCTTTACAGTGGCGTGGCTTCCACAATTACCTTATTTCCAGGCACTTCCCAAGCGCAAGAAGCCCGCGTTGTCAGTTACCCACGCCAATTCATCGCCAAATTGAGCGAATTGAAAGATCATCAACCCATTGACTTTAACTATCCTGACAATGGCAAAAATGCTTCCTGTATGCTGGTCAAAATGGGCAATGTCAAAGCAGGAGGCGGAATTGGTCCACAACGCGACGTGGTTGCATTTGGCTATCTTTGTACCCATCAAGGCGGACCACTCTACGGTACATACAAAGTCACTGGTGAACACCGCACATTGGGGCAATGTCCTTTCCATCTCTCAGTCTATGACTTGCGCCGCCACGGCATCATTGTTTCTGGTCAAGCTTATCAGAGTTTGCCACAAGTTCTACTGGAACTGGCAGGTGATGATATTTACGCGGTTGGAATGATGGGATTACTGTTTGGGCGCAACAACAACTTGATGAATGGTTAATTTGAACTGTGATTTATGTGATTACTATGATGTTTCTTTATCCTTTTTCATATCAATCACATAAATCATAAAAATCACAGTTCAAATCATTTTCACACTTAGGAAATAAACAATGTCTACAAATTACTATCTACCCGAAGATCAAGTACCACTGCCACCTAAACACGCAGAAGTACTAACAACCTGTTGTGATTACTGCATTGTTGCCTGTGCTTACAAAGTGTATCGTTGGCCAATCGGTTCAGGTAATGGCGGCACCAAAGCCTCCGAAAATGCCTACGGTATTGATTTTCCCAGCAACATCCTACAAGACTGGGTTGCGCCCGCACAACATAATGTTGTGATGCATAAAGGCATACCCCACAACATCGTCATCACCCCAAACAAAGAAGCCACAACAGTCAACACTAACGGCGATTCCAGCATGCGTGGCGGATTAATCGCCCAAAAATGCTACAATCCCAAAACACCAACCCGTGATCGCTTAACCACTCCAATGATGCGTATTTACGGCATATTGCAACCGGTGCCTTGGGATTTTGCGCTTGATGTTGCTGCTGAAGTCGCCAAGCATGTGATTGCCAAACATGGGGCTAACGCCTATTCGGTGAAAACCTTTTCCTATCAATACATCGAAAACACCTACGCTATCACCAAATATGCGTTACGCCATATCAATACCGCCAATTTCACATTCCACGATACGCCTTCTGATGTGACTTCTACGCCCGGATTCAGGGATGCAGGCTTTGACAACTTTGGTCCCTCGTATGACGATTGGGCTTCAGCCGACGTATTAATGTGTCTGGGCACTGATCCTTACGAAACCAAAACAGTGCTGTTCACTCAACACATTATGCGCGGTGTCTACAAAGGCATGAAGCTGATCATGGTCAATCCCCGTGAAACGGCGGGCGTTGCCTTTGCGAAAAAAATGGGGGGATTGCAGCTTGATGTTTTTCCAGGCACCGATGTTGTTCTGTTGGGTGCGATTATCCGCATCATCCTAGAAAATGGTTGGGAAGACCAAGAATGGATAAAAAAATGGGTCAACAACAAATGGGAATCAGACTCAGGCTTTGGACAAGGCACCCGCAACACGCCTTGGCAGTGGCGCACCACTTGGGGCCAATTCCAAACCAAAGGCTTTGAAGACTATAAAAAATGGGTCTTTTCTCAACCTGAATATCAATTAGATAAAGCCGTTGAAATCACAGGCGTTGAGGCCAACAAAATTCGTACCGCTGCGGAATGGATCGCCAAACCTAAAGCAGATGGTACCCGCGTTAAAGCCTCCTTTGGCATTGAAAAAGGCTTTTACTGGTCCAATAACACCGGCAACACCAACGCCATTTCATCTCTCGCAACCCTCTGTGGCGCAGGCGGTCGTCGCCGTCGTGCCTTGGATACCGACCGTTGGCTGATTTCTGGCCATACCCGCATGGCGCATGTCATTGGCACCACTTGGATACAATCGATGTGCGGTTCTCAAGGACTGCAAAAGAAATTTCATGAATTAGTCGTTACCAACCCCAACCAAGTTCGCAGCTACGACAAACAAGAAATCATTGACACACTTAAAGCGCGTGCAGACTCTGGTGGCATGGTGATCATCAACCAAGACATCTACCTCCGTAACCCAATCGGTGCCCAATTTTCCGATATCGTTTTTCCAGCCGCCACTTGGGGCGAAGAAGACTTTATGCGTGCCAACGGCGAACGCCGCCTACGCCTCTATCAAAAATTCTATGATGCCCCAGGCGAAGCCAAACCAGATTGGTGGATAATCGCACAACTTGCCAAACGAATGGGCTTTGACGGTTTTGACTGGAAAAACTCCAACGATGTAGCCGAAGAATCCTCACGCTTTAGCCGCATGGGACGCAAAGCCTACCACATGGTCAAAGTCTACGCCCACCGCCACGGACGCACCTTGCATGAACAACTACGCCTGTTAGGCCCCGATGGCATCCAAGGCCCCAGCTTCATCAATGACAAAGGCGAACTAAAAGGCATGAAGCGGCTGCACGATACCACCATGACCAGAGAACAAGCCACTGAACTCTACGGCGCTAATGGTCCTGGTGAAGCCAACATCGCCAACAAAAAACTGACCCACTTCAACACCCAAACAGGCAAAGTCAACCTACAAAAACACCCTTGGCGCTTATTCTCTGACTTCTGGACTTGGCTAAAGCCCAAAGAAGATGAACTCTGGTTTAGCAATGGGCGCATCAACGAAATCTGGCAATCAGGCTTTGACGATGTCGAACGCCGCCCTTATATTACCAAACGTTGGCCAGAAAACTTTGTAGAAATCCACCCAGATGATGCCAAAGCGCGGGGCATAGAATCGGGTGACTATGTGATGATGTACTCTGATCGCGTTGCGGCTCACAAGGACACCATCCTTGGTGTGCACAATGACCATTTCCAATTTTCTGAGCTGATGAAGCGAGGACATATTGAATTGTCCAAAGCAGCAGTCACCGCAGTCGCAGTGGTTGCTCCACACATCAAAAAAGGTGTCATGTATGCCAATATGCTAGACACACGCCAACCCTCCAATGCGCTGGCAGCGCGTGTTGTTGACCATATCAGTGGGAACTACAACTACAAAATGGGCGTGGCAAAAGTCCAAAAGATAGGAGAATCTCAGTATAAGAGGGAATTTAGGAGCATGTCGTTTGCGCCTAGAAATATTGCTTGATTTTCGGTTACTTAAACAATTAAGTGAGTACAACGGATTACGGGGATAAACGGATTATCCTAACAAGATTAATCCGTTTTTTGGCCCGTTTGGTATAGTCTGATTATATCGCTATAATAATTGTCACTTTTTGAATAATTGATCATTAAATAAATATGACTGTTCGCACTCGCTTTGCACCAAGCCCTACTGGATATTTACATGTAGGCGGAGTTCGCACCGCTTTATTTTCATGGTTGTATGCACGAAAACAGGGGGGGCAATTTATCTTACGTATCGAAGATACTGATCGTGAGCGCTCGACTGAGGCTTCTGTTAATGCCATCTTGGAGGGCATGGCATGGCTTGATTTGTCGCCAGATGAAGGTCCCTTTTACCAAACTCAACGTTTTGATCGTTATCGTCAAGTCATTGAGCAATTATTGGATCAGGGGCATGCTTATTATTGTTATTGTTCCAAAGCGCGTTTGGAAAATTTACGCGCAGAACAAATGGCGCATAAACAAAAACCCCGTTACGATGGTCATTGTCGTCATCTGGATAGTCCCCCTTCTACTGATGTTAAACCGGTGATTCGCTTTAAAAATCCCAAAATTGGACAAGTTGTCGTTAAGGATTTAATCAAGGGGACGGTGGTATTTGATAATAGTGAGCTTGATGATTTGATCATTGCCCGCGCTGATGGCACACCGACTTATAATTTAACAGTGGTGGTGGATGATTGGGATATGCGTATTACCCATGTCATTCGTGGGGATGATCATCTAAACAACACGCCACGCCAAATCAATATTTTAGAAGCTTTAGGCGCGACAATACCGCAATACGCGCATGTGTCGATGATTTTAGGCAATGACGGGCAACGTTTGTCTAAGCGACATGGCGCAGTCAGCGTGATGAATTATAAGGATGAGGGTTATTTGCCAGAAAGTTTGATCAACTATTTAGTGCGATTAGGATGGTCACATGGCGATCAAGAAATTTTTTCTCGGCAAGAAATGATCACGTTATTTGACATTAATGCAATACATAGCTCATCTGCGGCGTTTAATAGTGACAAACTATTATGGTTAAATCAGCAATATATTAAAAACGGCTTGCCTGAGAAATTGGCAAGCGATTTGCGCTTTCAGTGTGAACAATTAAATATAGATACTACACAGGGTCCCCCTTTAGCTGAAGTTGTCAAAGCACAAGCTGAGCGGGCTAAAACTTTAAAGGAAATGGCACAAAATAGCCGTTATTTTTTTGGGGACACTGTTGAATTTGACAACAAGGCGGTGCGAAAACACCTGAAGCCTGCCATCCATACGCCACTGAGCGACTTGTGTGAACGATTAGAGCGCTTGACTGAGTGGAATGCTGAGGATATTCATGCTATTGTTCATAAAGTAGCTGAACACTATGAATTGAAATTGGGTAAAATCGCCCAACCGTTGCGGGTCGCAGTCACAGGCGGCACGGTGTCTCCACCGATTGATCTAACGGTTTATTTGATTGGTCAAATTCGTAGTGTCAAACGTATCAAACAAGCGCTAGCACTCATTGGAGAAACACATGACTAATGGAAAATTTCCAAAAGCTGTCGGTATGCGGAAAGTGTCTGTCGACATGACTTTGCTCGACGGTTCAGTCCTCAAAGGGACTGTGGTGGTTATAGGACGTACTGCCCGACTTTCAGATACCTTGAATAACCCTGAGAAAGAATTTATTGTATTGTCAGACAATAAAAACAATCACCACATGGTTAATAAACGACACATCTTAAAAGTGCTCGAAACCGAAAGCCTTAAGGAATAAATGAGATGTTTTTTTTTATTAGGCAAAAAGCTGGGTTGGCTTTGATATTACTTTGTTATAGCTTATCTGCCAGCGCAGTAGATATCCAAATTGATGGCTTGGAGGAGGAGGAATTACTTGACAATGTGCGGGCTTATTTGAGTCTTGAACAACAAAAAAACCATCCACGTTTGTCAGAAAGTCGCATTCGGCGTTTATATAAAAAAGCACCTGATGAAATCAAACGGGCTTTGCAACCCTTTGGTTATTATCGTGTCAAAGTCACCTCTGAATTGAAGCGTCCAACGGCTGGGCGAACGGCCTGGCAAGCACAGTATAAGATTGATTTAGGGGATGAGATCAAAATACAAACTGTTAACCTAACATTCAGTGGAGAAGGTGAAAACGATAGCATTTTTCAGAAGCTACAGGCTGATTTACCAGTGAAAGTGAATAAAACGCTCAAGCATTCTGATTATGAAAAGGCTAAGCGCATGTTACGTATGGTTGCAGAAGAGCATGGTTATTTTGATGCTGAGTTGACCAAACATCAAATTGAAATTGACGAACAAAAGTACTTTGCCATTATCACCTTATCTTTTAATACAGGGAGACGCTATCGCTTTGGTGATGTGACATTTAAACAAAATTTTTTTGATGAGTCACTCCTGCGACGATTTTTAACTTTCAAACCAGGCGAGTTCTATACAGGGAACACCTCATTACGCTTTAAAAATGCTTTAATTAGCAGCGATTATTTTGATAATGTAGACATCAATCTGGCGCGTTCTTCACCCACAGAAGATTTGCGTTTGCCGGTGGAGGTGACTTTACAACCGCGTAAACCGAATAAATATACTGCTGGCATAGGCTACGGTACAGACACAGGGGGACGTGGTAGTTTGGGATGGGAACGTCGATATCTTAATCGTTATGGCCATCGCTTTTCTGCGAAAACCGAACAATCAGAAATTCGTCAAAGTGCGACGGCGCGTTATTATATTCCGATGGGGCAACGTCCTGACGATTTTCTAACCATCACAACAGGTTACAAGGATGAAAGCCCTGATACCAGTGACAGTAAACTTTTTTTGGTGGGTATCAGTAAACATCATCCGCGTATTTTGTATGACATAGAACTTGGCGAAATTATTGGTTTAGAATATCGTGATGATAATTATGTTGTAGGCAGCGACAAAGGACATTCTAAATTGCTCATGCCCAATGGGACTTGGTCTTATGTGAAAGCGGATGATCCCATTTATACTTGGAATGGGCACAAAATACAATGGAAACTGCGAGGAGCATTGAGTGGTGTGGGCTCAAATACGTCTTTTTGGCAAACCCGCTTGAGTGCTACCTTAATTCGTCGAGTGTTCAAAAAGGGACGGGTGATTACACGGGGCGATGCAGGCTACAGTGATATTGTGCGCCTATAAGGCTTTAAAGTGGTAGTCCAAGGATTGGGCTTTAGTGAGGAAATTCTAAATAAGTCAACCAACTTACTTTTACTTGGAAACAAGTACGGGGACTGTAGCATGTTGGTAAAGCAAAGATTAGCTGTAATAATTAAAGCGAGTTGCTTTGCAAGACAAGATACTATGGTTAAAACTTGATTGTTTGAACGTTAGCTGCGGTAAGAGAACTGTACTCTATGTGGTCACATTATTTATAACCCACATTATATTGAATTTTGGTATAGAAGTATCATATCGAAATATCCTCTCAATATATACTGAGTTCATTAGGAAAAGAACCAAAAACAGCGAATAACGAATCTAAGGTATCAGACATCCACTTTTAGGATAGATAGAATATCCGAGTACCATTAATTTGTAAGAAGTACTATAATCGCAAATAAAAGATTAATAGAAACACAAATTAGTCACGTACTTAAAGCAATTTAGGGATTGCCTACGGCGAGTAATCGCTAAGGTAACGGAATTTCCGTAGTAGTTGCAAGGTTGGGATAAACCTTATAATCGATGGTAATGCATCGATAAACTTGAGAGAATCAAGGCAACGAAGGGGAATAGGTAAAACATGGTCTAATTAACTAAAGGGACACACAATATGTCATCAGCTTTGGAAATATTAGACTCGCTGAAATCAAGAAACGTAAAATATCCAGAATGGATAAACAAGAACATTTACGGAATCTTATATAAACCAGATATATTCGTACTTGCCTACGAAAAAATTAAATCCAAAGAAAAAAACATGACCAGAGGTGCCAATGGTGAAACTTTAGATGGAATATCTCCTGTATGGATAGAAAACACTATACTTGAGCTAAGAAGTCAGAAATTTAAGTTTTCTCCAGGTAGAATTGTTAAAATACCAAAGAAAAATGGGAAAACAAGAACCCTCAGTATTGCACCTCCAAGAGAAAAAGTAGTACAAGAAGCAATTAGATTGATACTTAATGCCATTTATGATGCACCTGGAGGATCAATATTCCAGGACTGTAGTCACGGGTTTAGGGAAAATCGGAGTTGCCATACAGCCTTAAAGGACATTAAAAACGTCTGGAATGGAACTAAGTGGTTTATAGAAGGTGATATATCAAATTTCTTTGAAGAAATTGATCATCTAGTTCTAATTAGGCAACTAAGGAAGAAGATCAAGGATGAAAAGTTCATTAGCTTAATGTGGAAGTTCTTGAGAGCTGGATATAATGAAGGACATTCGGTTCATAGTGTAGCAAATCTTAGTGGGACACCACAAGGTGGAATATTATCCCCTTTATTGTCAAATATTTATCTTAACGAATTAGATAAATATGCCCTGGAGTTAAGTAAGGAACATAACAGGGGCAAGAGAAATAGGGAAAATCCCGCATACAGAAAGATTACGTATGCACTAGAGAAAGAAGGAAACCCACATAAAGTAAAAGAACTGCTAAAAAAACGGAGAAATACACAATCCAAATTACCCAAAGATACAAACTACATAAGGATCAGATACATCAGATATGCAGATGACTGGATTATAGGAGTCACAGGAAGTAAAATATTAGCAGAAGAAATAAGGAAAGACATTGAAAAATTCCTAAAAGAAGAACTCAAACTCAAGTTGAATTTGGACAAGACATTCATCAGGCACGCAAAAACTGAAAAGGCTACATTCCTTGGTATCGAAATTAACACCAGTATGAATAAAGCCAACTACTCGATAGTGAAAAAAGGAAAGAAAGTAAAATCACCATCAGACAATATTCAGTTGAAAGTAAATATGAATGGTATCATCAAGAGATTGAAAGAAGCAGGAATGTGTGATGGATTAGGTTTCCCAATTTGTAGAAAATCTCATATCAATTACGAAGATTGGGAGATCATAAGAAGTCACAACAGTGTCTTAGATGGACTCTCTAATTACTATAGTTTTGTTAGTAATAGGAATAAACTGCAAAGGATACAATACATAATCCAATACTCAGCAGCCAAAACCTTAGCTGGTAAACATAAGACAAGTATGGCTAAGATTTTCAAGTCTTATGGTAGTGACCTAAAAGTTAAGTATGGAAAAGACAAGGAAGTTAGCATCAGAAATGACATAGACTGGTCGGTTAAAACCAGTAACTTTAAAGTATCAATGTGGGAAAGAAGTGCAATAATAGATGGACTACGTAACAAAAGAATAGTCACTAAATCCCGATTAGGAAGTAATGAAGAGGTACAAATGCCGTAAACAAGTACCACTCTGTAAACGACACCACTTAGATGTACATAATGGCAAGTATGATGGAGTAAGTTTATCTCAGATATTTGATGAGATTAAATCGTATAAGAAAAATTGATTTTAGGTTTTACTGGAGAGCCGTGTGCATTGAAAGGTGCAAGCACGGTTCGGGGGAGAGTTGTGTGACTTCCTCCTTTAGA
>CAYFOB010000078.1:5476-11399 GCA_964344525.1 uncultured Thiomargarita sp. | reverse complement strand
TTTCTCGTTTTCTGAAAAAGACTTTTCATTTTTTCCAAAACAGCCTCTAAAGTTTTGATTGATCTCGGCTTATTGCTGCTTCAAAACCAACAAAGTTATATCATCAGACACCTTTTGTATGCCAATATATTGTTGCAAATTATCAATCACCGCTTGACGGATATCTTGGGCACTGTGTTGCCAGTTTTGTTTTATCACTTCACATAATCGTTCTAGTCCATATTCGACTTTGTCAGGATTTAGCGCTTCAGTAATGCCATCAGTATAAAGCACAACCACATCGCCTTGATTTAAGGAAACATGGACTTCGGCAATGGAATCCACAATGCTTTCATTTAGCAAGCCTATCGGAAATCCTAACTCTAAAGTATCTATCAATTCTATTTTGCCCTGTCGCACCACAATTATTTCTTCATGTTGTCCACTCAAACTCAATTGCCCATCTTGATAATCCAAAAAAGCCAGTGTTAAATTTTTATTGAGCTCCATTCGCGCGACATTGTGGAAAACCATTTGATTGAGGGCATTTAAAAATTTAACCGGATTCATTTTATCATAGGCAAGCAAAGTCCGTACTGCTGATTGCACCATAATTGCTAAGGCACCGCTTTCCAAACCATGTCCTGTCACATCGCCAATACCTATTAAAACGCGCCCATCATGTTGAAGAATGTCATAGTAGTCACCACCGACTTCATTGGCAGGTTCCATAAAGCAAGCAATATCTAAACCTTCAATTTTATTGATTTCATATGGCTTAGGTAAAAGCATTTGTTGTAATTGATGTGAAACGTTGATTTCCGCACACATGCGGATATTTTCTGATTTTAATTGCTCATTAAGCGTCGTTATTTCATGATAAGCCTGTTTCAATTTTAACTGAGTCTTCACCCGTGCCAAAACAATAGGTGGGCTGATAGGTTTAGTGATATAATCCACTGCGCCAGCTTCAAGTCCCTTGGTTTCGTCCAGATCACCACTTTTCGCCGAAATAAAAATAATTGGGATGTGTTGCGTTTTTGAATCAGCCTTGAGCTGGCGACAAACTTCATATCCATCTATGCCTGGCATTACAATATCCAATAAAATTAAATCCGGTAGCCTATTTGAATACACTCGTTTAAGCGCTTGTTCACCATTTTTGGCAAAAAAAATCTCATACTCCGTTTTTAAAATATCTGCCAAAAAATTGATGTTGATTCGTTCATCATCAACAATCAAAATTCTATTTCGTTTGTCATTCATGACTTCCTCCAATGATCAATTATCAAGGATTTTTACTGATAACTGACAGCGAAATTACCCGTATTGCTTTGTTCAAATCATTTTTTTAACTCATGTTCGATGATTCCTTTGTGCAAAGCCTAGTGCAGGATGGCGGAAATTTCCAGGCCACCTACACTCGAAGCAGAGCTTCGATGAATGCATTCCCAAGCAGGAGCTTGGGAACGAGAATAAATAGGTTTTCTCGTTCCCAAGCTCCCGCTTGGGAATGCATGCCCCGAAGCTCCGCTTCGAGTGGCCTGGAAATTTCCGCCATCCTGCACTAGGACAATTGAATTTTAGCAAGCGTTTTTTGTGCGCTTTCAAATTCGTAATCTTCAATTTCGGCCTCTAGTTGATGATAAAGTGGTAACAATTCACTATCCAACTGGCGTCTGATATTTGGCAACAAATCTTCAGCACGAAGATTGCCATCAGTCAAACACTTTGCCAGTTCTTGCAACAAGGTTTTCATATTTTTTTCATCACCTTTAAGTGCTTTCACTTCTGGCTTTGTTTCATTTTTTAAGCTGCCCAGCGTGTTCATCAGATGGGTAACGATTTCTTCAAGTTCTTGAAGCTGTTTAGGGGCAATTTCATTCCCTTTATTAAGAGTCATTTCCAGCGTGCTTGAAATCACAGACAAATCCGTCATACCAAGAGTGCTGGCAATCCCCTTGAGGGTATGAGCGAGACGTTGCGCTCTGTCAAGTTCTCCATTTTCTAAGAAAACTTTGATTTGTTTTGCAATATCCTGATAATTTTTGTGAAAATCCTGTAAGAGTTTATGGTAAAATTTGCGATTACCTCCCATTCGATTTAAAGCCGTCACCATATCAATACCTGGCAGCGTGTTTGGTAATTGTGTTTCATTTTTTAGTTTCTTTTTTCTTTGTTTAGTTGGGAGAATTTCGCGTTCCTTTGCTTCTATCCATTTATTGAGTGTGATAAACAAGCGCACTGCTTCAATGGGCTTAGTTAAATAATCATTCATGCCAGCAGCCAAACATTTTTCTCGATCACCGCTCATGGCATGAGCTGTCATGGCGATAATGGGCAACTGACTATGTTGAGGATTTTTTCGGATTAGTTGGGTTGCCTTATAACCATCCATATCAGGCATTTGAACATCCATTAAAATCGCCTCAAAATCAACATTAGCCACTAAATTGACGGCTTCTCTCCCATTATTGGCAATTTCCACCACTAAACCCTCATTTTCCATCATTTCCTGTGCCACTTGTTGATTAATGGCATTATCCTCAACCAACAAAATCCGTGCTCCTTTAAGCGCATTTGTTTCAGTTGTTGTGATTGTGTGTTCACGCTGCTTGTGTGAGGTTTTGGCGACGTTTTTTCCAAACACTTCCATAATAGTGTCAAATAATATTGATTGACTGACTGGTTTGGTTAAAAAGGCGTCTAAACAGGCTTTATCTGCCTGTTTCAAAATGTCTTCCCGAGGAAAAGCAGTCATCATAATAATTATCGGTTTTTTGGATAACTGGGAATTTTCCTTGATACGTACTGCTGTTTCTATCCCATTCAGCCCAGGCATTTTCCAATCCAACAAAACTAAATCATAAGCTTGCGTTTTGGCAGCGACTTCCAATTCAAGTAGCGCCGATTCCCCACTACAAACCTTGCTGATTTTAAAAGAAAAAGTGCTTAATTCGTCCTCTAAAATCGTTTGCGAACTCTTATTATCATCTACAATCAATGCACGAATACCATGTAAGTCAAATGGAGGAAACACTTTTTCTGGTTTGTTAGCTTGCCTCCCAAAAACCGCAGTAAAAATAAAACGACTTCCCTTGCCTAATTGGGACTCTGCCCAAATATCCCCGCCCATCATTTTTGTTAAGCGTTTGCAAATGGCCAATCCCAATCCGGTGCCTCCAAATTGGCGCGTGGTACTGGTGTCTGCTTGCGTGAAGGCATTGAATAGTTGAGAAATGACTTCTTGTGAGATACCAATGCCTGTATCTTCAACAGAAAAACGGAGTGTCACCTTTTTGATATCATTCGCAACCACTTCGATTTTGATAACAATTTCACCGAGCGAAGTAAATTTGACAGCGTTTGTTGTCAAATTAATCAGCACTTGAGCAAGCCGTAAAGGATCTCCCACCAAATACCGAGGCACATCCTGATCAATAGCCAGCAACAATTCTAACCCTTTTTCCTCAATTCGTAGTCCTAGCAAACTAGAAATATTGTCCAACACATCATCCAAATAGAAATCAATCGATTCCATATCCAACATGCCCGCTTCAATCTTAGAAAAGTCTAGGATATCATTGATAATGCCAAGTAAACCATGAGAGGAGGTTTCGATTTGTGTGAGATAATTTTTTTGCTTGCTTGTCAAATTTGTTTTTAAAGTGAGCTGGCTTAAGCCAATAATGGCATTCAAAGGTGTCCGAATTTCGTGGCTCATATTCGCCAAGAAATCGCTTTTTGCTTTATTAGCGCTTTCAGCCTGTTCTTTAGCCGCTAAAATTTTTAAGGTTGATTTTTGCAATTCATCAGCCATTTTATTAAAGGAGGTGGCGAGTTTTCCCATTTCATCTTTTGATGTTATTGATAATCTTTGGTGCAAATCCCCAGCCGCTCTTTGTTTTGTAATATCAATCAGTTTTTGAATAGGTGTTAAGATACGATTTTTTGACCACAGGTGGAAAAAAAAGAAAATCATCCCAACAAAAGCCAAAATAAAGAAACTGATTGCTAAGTGTATTTTGGCCGCTGAGGTCATCTCTAACATGATATGATTTGCTTGTTCACCAGCCACATTTGAAATAGCTAATCCTGTATCAATGGCTTTGGTTGCAGCCGCAAACCACGTTGCGGCATCAACAGGATATCCCACGCTTTTGACCGTTTTGAAAATCACAAAAAAATCACTGTGATCTGCTTCTGTTTGGAGAAAAATCGGTTGGTAGACAAGCCATTCTCCAGCACTTAAATGCACTGTTCCTTCTTTTCCAGAAAGAATTTTTTCTGCCACTTCAGGATAGTCTTGTCTGATATTATGTTGTGTTCGGTTGAGTGTTTTCATCATGCCCAATTCCTTGCTATCATCAGGATGATGGAGGTAAAATCCTTCTTGATCAACTAAAATGTAATCCTTTATTCCCTCAGTTTCTGTGGTCTTTTGCAAAAATAGCGACGTATTTGTTAGCACATTGAAAATAATAATGCCTGCCCGTTTTTTTTCATTTTTTTCTTGAATAAAAACAGGTGTTGCAAAACGAATAGCAGGTTTAAAGGGAACTTCAATTTTTCCACGTTCTATGTTGAGATCAAGGGGTGATATATAAATATTCCCCTCTGCTAAATTGAGTGAATCTTGGAAATAATATCTGTTGCTCTTATTTTGTAAATGTTTACCACGAACAATTTGGCTGTTGTGTCCATCAAAATTGACTCGCACACGTTCCTGTCCTGTGTTATCTAAATACCTAATCTGCATATAAATTTTTTTAATTTGAGAAAATTTGTCAAATAGCGTTTCCACAGCCTTTAGGTGTTTAGTCAAATGTCTCTTTTGTCGACTGTTTAATGTTTTAACCAATGCAATGACACTTTGATGGGTACTGAGGTTTTGCAAATCAGTTGAAATACCAGATAAATAATTTTGAAAAAACGCTTTTCTCCTGATAATTTGTAAAGAAGCCGCTTTGATCGCCTCATCTTGTTTGTGGCTTGATGTAAAAACCTCTTCTCTGAGCTTTTGAAATGAGTGCAAAAATTCTTTTTCAAATGTTATAATAGCTTGTTCCATTTCGTTTAAAGTTGCAGGTTGCCCCTTTAAAAGTAGCACTTGCGCAAGAGATAAGTCCACAATAGAACGATAACGTTTGATTCTGCTCATCGTTTCAGTGGAAAAAGGTTCTCCACGCGCAATGGTATTACCCACTAAAGCGCGTTCCAATCCAGTGAATTCGCATAACTTAGCGACATTGGGACGAAGCACACTATTCAAATAAAGCACCTGTTCTTTATGATTTTGTGGAAGAAAGGCAAAATCACGTAAACCAAATTCTTGATTAATGTTAGCGGTGGCAATCTCAAGCCACTCATTTTGGGAAATGTTGCTTTTGGCAATTTGGGGACGCGCAAACTGGAGTGCCTCATATTTTTTGCGCCATTGATTGAATGTTTTTTTAAAATCTTTGCTTAGAACGCTCAATTTTTCAGCATAGTGTTCAGCTTGTAAAACTTCAGCATCTCCTTTTTTTCCCATGTCAATAAATTTTGAAAATAGCGGTGAGGAATCACCTTGCCCACTACCAATTATTGTGGCTCCAAGCCCCCGTTCAATCGCTTGCCATCCTGCAGCGGCGTTTAAATAACCAGCAATTTGGTTTTTGAGTCCATATTTTCTAGCGAGTTTTTGCTCTTCAAACGCGCTATAGATGACCATTCCCCCCAATGTGAGCAGTACACATAATAAAACACCTGAAACGATAACCATTTGAGATTTTAAGGTTTTCATTTTTTTGACACTCCACTCGTCAGCTCAAATTATCTATAGGATATTGTTTAAAACAATGAAATTATTGTGGTTATTATGTGATTTTCAAGGAGTTGATTTAGAAAATAACTACAAGGATTACTTTTAATAAAGGATAACCCCCATTAATGAAGTGATTTT
>CAYFOB010000078.1:0-5434 GCA_964344525.1 uncultured Thiomargarita sp. | reverse complement strand
ATGGGTTATATTTTTTTGATCTTTGAACTGTGATTCTTATGATTTATGTGATTGATTTGAGGACACACTATACAAACAATCATTCTGGTGCCTCTTTATATGCCAAACCCAATTTGTCTACCAAAAGGTTCAATGAAATTTGAACGTTTGGGGTGAGGCTTGTAAACCGTTTGTTAACAAGGTTATCCAATAAAAATAATGTTGTCCATTTTGAATCTGGCAAAATATCATCGTCCAAGGCATCCATAAATTCAGTCGTTCCACTAATTAAAGCGCCGCCCGCTGCACCTAAGAGACAGCCAGCAACCAATCCTTGGACAGCACCAAAAATGCCAGGAAGAAAGGCGCCAAGAGCAGCCATTGTCGCCCCTCCTTGAATAGTCCCCCAAATAAGCGAGCCTTCAAAATAGCCAAGTGCAGCAGATGAGAGTGGATTAACAGTCAAAAACCCCCCTAAAATGCCCAAAATGATGCCAACGCTTTTGCATCCTTCAATTGTGCCATCAACTCCGCCAGAAAAGGTTTTTTTGAGCACATACATCCCTTTTGCTAAACTGGAAAAAATGTCAGGTTCGAGATTGAGATGAGATTGATTAAGTAAGTCTATGTTAATATAAGAATCATCAGCCATGCTCACATTCCCCTGGTAAAAATAGATTGCTTTTCCCTCTTTTGTCTGCAACAAATTTCTGCAGACGCCATATTTATTGCAAATTTTCATCTCATAAATATCTATACTTATGGAGACGTTGTCTTTATAAATAGACATCAGTTTAACAAGTCCAATTTCTGAAGATTGAACATATTGGACTTGTAAGGCAATCAACAAAATAGAAAAGATAATTTTATACATTATGATCAAGACTCCTAATGGGGATTGCTATATTTAATCTTTTAGCAATTTTGTTAAGCGTTTTTAAAGCGTCTTCAAATTCGTAATTTTCAAGTTGTTCGTTCAACTGGGAATAAAGTGGTAATAATTCATTATTCAAGTGGCGTCTTAAGTTGGGTAGTAAGTCGGTGGCGAGAAGGTTACCATCATACAAAAGTTTTGCCAGCTCTTGCAACAAAGGTTTAAGTGCGGTGCTATCTGTTTCTTCGTGGGTCAAATTTTCGTCATTTGTTTTTTGATGTTCTTTGAAATCAGCAAGCGTGTTCATGACATGGGTTACGATTTCTTCAAATTCTTTGAGTTGTTTAGGCGTAATTTTTTGCCCTTTTTGAAAGGCTTTTTCCAATGTTTCTGAAATGGTTAACAAATTATTGAGGCCAAGCGTACCGGCGAGTCCTTTGAGTGTATGGGCTAGACGATGTGCTTTTTCTGTCTCACTCTTTTCTAAGAGGTTTTTCATTTGGTCAACAACGTTTTTATAGTTTTTGTGAAAATCTAGTAGCAATTGAGAGTAGAGGTGGCGCTTGCCGCCCATCCTTTTTAAAGCCGTTGCTGTATCAATGCCTACTAATTTGAGGTCATCGTTCCAATCGAGCGTAGATTGTTTAAGCAGGCTAAGATTGCCTTTTTTTGGTTTTACCCATTTTCCAAGGGTATCGAATAACCGCGACACTTCAATGGGTTTAGTGATATAATCATTCATACCTGCTGCCAAGCATTTTTCTCGATCACCGCTCATGGCATGGGCTGTCATGGCAATAATGGGTAATTCGCTATGTTGCGGATTTTCTCGGATTAATCGGGTTGCATCAAAGCCATCCATTTCTGGCATTTGAACATCCATGAGTACCACATCAAAATCGCTATTAGAAACCATTTTCACCGCTTCTTTGCCATTATTGGCCATTTCCACGACTAACCCTTCACTTTCTATCATTTCCCGTGCCACTTGTTAATTAATGGTATTATCTTCAACTAACAAAATACGTGCCCCTATAATCGCATTGATTTCGGTATTTGCCGGTTCGTGCAATAAATGTGATCTTTTGACGACATTTTTTCCAAAAACACTCAAAATCGTATCGAATAAGACTGATTTCGTCATCGGTTTGGTTAGAAATGCATCAAGACAACTTTTATCAGTATTTTTCAACACTTCATCTCTAGAAAAAGCGGTCATCATAATAATTATCGTTTTTTGGGAAAGGTTTTCCCTGATGCGTTTAGCCGTTTCTATTCCATTGATGCCAGGCATTTTCCAATCTAACAAAATTAAAGCGTAAGGTTTGGTAGCCGTTTCTAATTCAAGCAACGCCGCTTCACCGGTATCGACGGTGGTCACTTGAAAAGAAAAACTGCGTAATTCTTTTTGCAAGATGGCTTGTGCTGTTTTACTGTCATCCACAATCAAGGCGCGAATGCCCTGTAATTCTGATGGTAATTGAAAAACGGTTTCTTCAACCTGATGGCCAAACTCTGCTGTAAAATTAAAAGTGCTGCCTTTGCCCAGTTGGGATTCTACCCAAAGCTCTCCCCCCATTATTGCTGTTAAACGTTTACAAATTGCTAATCCCAATCCGGTGCCACCGAATTGGCGCGTGGTGCTTGCATCGGCTTGCGTAAAAGCATTGAAAAGTTTGGAAATCACCTCCGGTGGAATACCAATTCCAGTATCCTGAACTGAAAAACAAAGTGTCACCTTTTCAGAATCGCTGTGGATAACTTTTATTTTGATGACAATATCACCTTGTTTTGTAAATTTGACTGCATTTGTTGTTAGATTGATCAGGATTTGACCCAAACGCAAGGGATCCCCCACCAAATAACGAGGAACATCTTGGTCAATCGAAATCAATAATTCCAAACCTTTTTCTTCAATTCGCATGCCCAACAAATTAGAAAGATTCTCCAACACATTATCTAAATAAAATTCGATTGATTCCATATCCAACATGCCAGCTTCAATTTTTGAAAAGTCAAGGATATCATTAATAATACCCAGCAAGGCTTGTGAAGAGGATTCTATTTGTGTGAGATAATTTTCTTGTCTGGGTGTCAAATGGGTTTTTAAAGCAAGCTGACTCAAACCAATAATGGCATTCATTGGGGTGCGTATTTCGTGGCTCATATTTGCCAAAAAATTGCTTTTAGCCTGATTGGCTAATTCTGCCTGCTTTTTGGCTTCCAAAATTTCATAGGTTGATTTTTGCAAATCTTCAGCCATTTTATTGAAAGATGTTTTTAATTTTTCTATTTCATCTTTAGGTTCACAACGTTCCTTTTTATTGAGGTCAATCAAAATAGGTGTTTTTTTGGCCACAGTATCCTGTGGTAAATTGACGGCAAAATGATCCATATCGTAACCTAATTGATACAAACGTTTGCTCAAATCTTGGGCGCTACGAATTTGAAAAAACATAAAAATCAACAAAATGAGAAAGGTTGCACTAAAAACCGTTGTTGTGTGAAACTTTGAAGTACTGAGTTCTTTAGCTAATTTTTTTGTGACCAAAGCAATCAGTTCATCTGTCCTATTTTGGCTTTGTTGGAGAATTGGCAAAATGCGATTAAATTCCAAGGTGCTGGTTGCAATAGATAATTCAAGTTTAACAATTTGGTTCACAAATTGTGAGACGTTGTTACGATAGTTAGTGATGTCAAAAAGTAATTTGGTTTTATGTGCTTGGGGTATATTTTGTAAGTGTAAGACTTTTTGAAACCGAGAAAGCAGTCCAAGCAAATAATCAGCTAATTTCATATTTAGGCTGTTACTAAAATCCTTTTTAAGCAATTGCATTTGGAGAAATAGTGAATACAATGTTTCATTGCCAATGGTATCCAATTTTTTCTCCATACTTTTTTCCATAACATGGAGGGCAACTAATATGCCCTGTTCACCATCAAAGCCCATTTTTTTTTCAATTTTTCGAGTGTTACGCACAGATTTGTGGTAACGATCCAAAGTTTTTTGCATCAGTTTTAACGGTTTAGTAATTTCATCAGCTGAATCATACGTTTTTAATGTTGTTGATATCACAGAATGAATCGTTTCAACTTTTTTTTCAAAATTCTCAATAAATGACGATTTTTTTAAACTGATCATTTGCGACTCATCAAGCCGTGCATGAAGAAGGTTCTTTTCAATTGTTGCCAATTCGTTCTTAATCATGAGCAATCGTCCTTGTTCACGGCTAATGCTATCAATCATTGATTTGTCGTGAAAATCGATAAGTGCTAATATCACCGTTAGAAACAGTACAATGAGAGTTAGCAAAGAAAATTGATGGATAAGTTTGAGTTTGAGCATATTAATTAAAAATGGAAATGTTGTGGAGAAAAACGTAACAGTACATACAAATTCCCCTCTTTTAAATTGATGGATTTACATTGATAAAAAAAACGTTATTTTAACTAAAACAAAACTTTATGTGCAACTTTGCCAACAGCATGTCAATTGCGCGTTTATAAAGAGATTAGGAGTATTCATTGATGATTCTGTTTTTATTGACTTTTAAAAGCCAATGGGTATAGAGTACGCCCCACTTTAAATGCTAAGGCAGGATATTTTAAATGTTAACAGATAATGTCACTAATATCATGATTGTTGATGACAATAAAAATAATCGACTCAGTTTTCATGCTATTGTCAAAAAATACTTTGAAAATGTTCAAGTTATTGAGGCAGATTCAGGATTAAATGCTTTAAGTATTCTTTTGAGAGAAAAAATTGACTTAATTTTCCTTGATGTACAAATGCCCCATATGGATGGTTTTGAAACAGCATTAATGATTCAACAACGGCGGAAAATTAAAAATATTCCGATTGTCTTTTTGACAGCTGTTTATAAATCTGAAAAATTTTATAAAAAAGCTTATACTGTTGGCGCTGTCGATTACCTAACCAAACCGATTCCCCCCCAATACTTAGCGCGTAAAATAAAAACCTATTTACGCCTCATTGAGATAACCCGTCAGCGACACCTTCAAGAGGAATTTGAAGTAAACTCTAAAAAAAACATAATCGAACAACCTGTTGAAAAAGAGGCAGAGTATGAGCGCAAAAAAATAAATTATAATGTTCATGAACTACGCACCTCAATCAAGACAATTCTCAAATACAAGCAAATGCTCGAAGAAGAAGCCTCTAAATCAGGTTGTTATGCCTGTTTTATCCATTTAACAGGCATTGAAACAGAAAGCAAAATTGTGTTAGATTTGATAGAGAATTTGAAGAATAACAAAAAGGCAACACCAATCACATTGAATGAAGAAATTCTTAAATCGCCAGATGAAGATGAACTTGAAACTCATTCTTTGATTGTTAAGTAACTGATTTTACGCATTTTTTTCAAAACCCATAAATAACTACAAGGATTACTTTTAATAAAGGATAAGTCAAAAACACTTCATTAATGGGGTTTATCCTTTATTAACTGATGTTACGCAGCCTATTTCTAAAACCCATGAATAACTACACGGATTACTTTTAATAACTGATGTTACGCATACTCGTTCCCAACCTCTGGTTGGGAATGCCTGTGG
>CAYFOB010000077.1:6316-11529 GCA_964344525.1 uncultured Thiomargarita sp. | reverse complement strand
GATTATTTTATCAATCGGATAAACCTTATGATAATTAGATTTTGACTTATCCTTTATTAAAAATAATCCTTGTAGTTATTTAATGTGGTTTTAAGGATTTTCTAACGATGGCAGACGATGAAAAATATAAACCCCAATCGGTATATCTATCGGATCACTAATTTGCCCCGGTTTTAAACGGAATATGCTTTTTATTGGTGCAGGCATTCCCTTATCAATGACATTACGAGTGCGTGTATCTCTATCCATATCCGAGTATTCTTTTATCAACGTCTCAAAAGCAACCCCTTTGGAACGGGCATAACGCACCAATTTATTAGCAAATGCTAATGCAGACTTATGATCATAGAAAAAAGTCTTACCCGGCGGATGAACAAGCATTTCTGTATGACCAATAACAAGAAATTCAAAATTGCCGGGGGAAATTGAGGGCTGATCTGGCTTAGGTATTTTTGCAGGATCCAATTCTCCTAAATTCTCAGGCAAAATCTTTTCTGCCGCTTTTTGCAATGCCTGTCGGTTAAGTTCAGCCAACTCATGTGCTCGCGCTGGATTAAAGGCTTTAGCATCTGCACCAACGCGGATAATGCTAATACGTTCCAGTTTGTCCCCTCGTACAATTTGCTTTGCAACATCCAAACCATTAACCACTTCGCCAAAAAGACTGTGGCGATTATCCAACCACTTCGCGGGTTTCGTGGTAATAAAAAATTGGCTACCATTACTATTGGGTCCCCGATTAGCCATAGATAGCATGCCAGGTCTCTCATGTTGCAGTTTGGGGTGAAATTCATCTGCAAACATAAAACCTGGTCCTCCCATGCCCATTCCACTGGGATCGCCCGTTTGTGCCATAAAATGACGAACATGATGAAAAATCAAATGTTGGTATAAAGGATCAGCGCGTTGCTCACCAGTCAATGGATCCCGCCAAGCAATACTACCCTCAGCTAAGCCAACAAAATTCATCACCGTCAAAGGCGCACGTTGATAGAACAATCGGGCTGTGATAATGCCTTTATTGGTGTGTATCTCTGCAAATAACCCTTCTTGTTTAATGGGTTCTGCAAACGTCTGCATGGAAGCAAGACTTAAAAACAAAAATTTTAAAAATAATAAAGAATTTTTTAACATATCAATTTTCAAGCAAAAAAAAACGGGAGAAAGGCTTTGCTTTCCCCCGCGGTTTTCTTTTAAAGAATTTAACATCAAATGAACATTCTAAACCGTTTGATGTCGAAAACTTATCAGGGCATATTAACCTTCATCCTCTGCAGGCACAGATTTAGCCTCATGCTCTGCACGCATCTTCTTAGATTCTTCAAGAATGACATTGACAGCCGTATTCAACGGAGCCCAACCGTACCAATGCATATAATCGTTGCTGGCATGGAAGGCCCCTTGGAAGGTCCGTTGGCGATATTCCAACATAATCAAATAAAGTTCCTGCTCCACCTTGCTTTTGGCATCATAGTATTGCAACAAATCTGGGGCAAACTCCCAATCTGCCGGTTTTTCCAAAATACCATCCTGATACAAGCCCTGCACAGCACTGATCGCTTTCGCAAACTCATGGTCTGCAGCTTTGAGGATTTCATCAGAAGCCTTGAAATGTTCGTTTACAAACCCCTTAGCATGGCATTCATTGCAAATATTTTTCATATTATTGCGGAGCTCGTTGAACTCACCAGGACCACGCGCGGCTTGTCCTTGAGCAACAATTTCCGTGAAACGTTGGGTGGGTTGGAGACCTGCATCTAGCACCCCAGTGGCCTGCAAAATCAAAGCACGATCAAGCACCCATTGAGGGTCATCATCTACATCAACGTAATTGCCTTTTGGCAAAAGCGCAGCAAGCTTTCTCAAAGGCGTTTCAAGTGAAGGTGCTTTCTCAATGAGCGCAAGCACATTGTGCTTCGTGGGAATACGCAAACCCAAAAAGCCCCAAGATGTTTTTACAGTATGGCTGCCTTCCGACATGTGGCAATACTGACAAGTCGGCGCACGTCCGTGGACATTTTGGTTTCCTTCAATATCCCAAACAACACCATGTTTGGCAGACATATACATTTCCCATTGGGGGTGATCAAAGCCCATGTGGCAATTAGAACAAGCTCTTGGATCTTGCGCTTCTGATTTTCTAAAGGTATGACGAGTGTGACAGGCATCGCATTGTGCATTACCATAACGATAGTTTTCCATTTCCTCACCATCGTCAAATTCCAATTCACCCTTGACACCGTCTGCAATTCCCTTCAAGCCTTTTTGCCCAATTTTGTGACAACCTGAACAACCTCGATAACCTTCCTGAGTGATAGCGCCTGGTTGACCATGCCAAGCGATCTGCGATTTCATGCCAAACCAAGCCAAATTGTGTTTACCTTCACGCAATTGCTCAAGTTGATCATCATGGCATTCACCACAGGTTTCCGCTGTTGGTAGTTGAGCATCTTCATAATCATCTGCTGCCTCATGGTCATCACCATGGCAATCTGTACAACCAACAACATCTTCTTTGGCAGCTGGATTTGCCATAGGACTTTCAAGATACTGCTTAACAATGCCTGGATTGACATTAATGTGGCAACCAACACATTCGTCATTAGCTACCTCATCATCCTCATCATCATCATAAGCGGCGACAAAAGTTGCTCCACTTAACAGCATGTATAAAAAAACGCTGCTATAGGCTATGCACCGTTTTATCATGGAGAAATCTCCTATTGGTTGTGTGAAATACATGAGCGACATTTTTATCACAATATCGCATCGCACATCTTAACATAAATCAAAAAAAAGTGACATTTTCGATTTTTGCTGATAAACTTATAAAAAATAAGGTTTTATTTAAAAAATCACAGAAACAATTTGGACTTTTCAATGAAGCAAAAATGGGTTGTTGCCCAGGTAGAAGTAAAAGTTCAATTTGTAACTGTGCTGAGTATAGTCACCACCGCCCGGTTCACATGACTATATATATATATTGATAACTAATTCTTTTGTAAAAGTATATCAATATATCATTATATTTCAATATAGATATATTGATAACTAATTCTTTTGTAAAAGTATATCAATATATCATTATATTTCAATATAGATATGAACTAAAAAGTTAAATAAAAACCTTCGAGGTTTGATAAACCTCGAAAGTATTAACTTTTAGGAATCTTTCCCCCCATGCTTGGCGCGCATATGCTTGACTCCTTCAAGAATGTTATTGACAGTCGCTTTCAACGGGGCCCAACCGTACCAATGCATGTAATCGTTACTTGCATGGAAAGCACCTTGAAAAGCCCGTTGGCGGTACTCTAACATAATTTGATAAAGTCCTTGCTCTACCTCGGTTTTGGCATCATAATACTGCAACAAATCTGGGGCGTAATCCCAGTCAGCCGGTTTCTGCAAAATGCCATCTGTGTATAAACCTTGTACGGCCTGAATGGCTTTGGCAAATTCATGATCAGCTGCCTTAAGAATTTCATCAGAAGCATTGAAATGTGAAGTCACAAAATCTATGGCGTGACATTTGTTGCAAATCGCCTTCATTTCTCTGCGAAGTTCATTAAATTCTGAGGGACCCCGTGCGGCTTCACCTTGTGCAACAATCTCAATAAAACGCTCGGTGGGCCAAATATTTTCATTTAATATCCCAGCAGCTTGCAAAATGACCGCCCGATCAAGTACCCATTGCGGATCATCATCCACGCCATCATAGTTGCCCACCGGCAATACTGCTGCAAGATCAGTCAAAGGCTTTTTAAGCGAAGGAGCCACGTCAATGAGTGCAAGAACGTTGTGCTTAGTGGGAATACGTAAACCTAAAAACCCCCAAGATGTCTTCACTGTGTGATTGCCTTTTGGCATGTGACAATGTTGACAAGTTGGAGCACGTCCATTGACATTTTGATTTTTTTCAATATCCCAAACAATGCCATGTTTAGCGGACTTATACATTTCCCATTGTGGGTGATCAAAGCCCATATGACAGTTAGAACAGGCCCTGGGATCTTGCGCTTCTGATTTTCGAAAACTATGACGGGTGTGACAAGCATCGCATTGTGCATTACCATAACGATATTTTGATAATTCTTGCCCCTCATCATATTCAAGCTCCGTGGTAACACCTTGCGCGATACCCATCAAGCCCTTTTGCCCAATCTTGTGACAACCTGAACAACCTCGATAACCCGCCCCAACTACCTCTTTTGGCTGGTGATGATAGGCAATTTGGGTTTTCATCCCAAACCAAGCTAAATTATGTTTGCCCTCGCGCAATTGTTTGAGCTGATAATGGTGGCATTCGCCACAAACTTCCGCTGTGGGCATTTTAGCTTTGTGGTAATCTGTCGCTGTTCTATGCTGATGATCGTGGCAATCACTACAGAAAACAACATCGTTTGTATCCGGTGTATTGGCCATTGGCCCTGCCAAATGCTGCTTGACAATGCCTGGGGTTACTTTGGTGTGACAAAGGATACATTCGTCATTGACTACCTGTTTATCTATCTCTGCTAAAGCAAGATTGCTAAACAGCAAATATAAAAAAACGCTGAATAAACACCGTTTTCTCATGGTTAATATGCTCCTCTTTTAAGAGTTTTTTGGTATCCTTTTGATAAAAAGGGGAATTGCGAAGGAGGTTCTATGAATCTCTCTAACCCCTTTAAAGGGATGGCAAAAAACCCTATCAATAATAAGTGATAACACATTGATCAATAAAAGAAATGTAAATTCTATATCATATATTTGACAATGTCTACCAAACTTTTTTTGGAAAGGTGCATTTTTTGACGAATTATGAACTAATAAATTGATTTCTTTAAAAAAAATAATATATAAAAAAAAATAATTTAATTAAATAAACTTTTTTATCGTTATTAAAAAAAATAATTGTTACTATAGTTTTTTATGAGTTGAATCTACAATTCCACTTAGCTCAAAATATCCTTTCGTTTGCATTACAAAACTTAAAGGACAATAACCGCACAATTTATACTTTATTATAGAAGTAGCTTGCTTCAGTTACTGATCACCCTAAACATCCATTAAGCGAGGGGATAAAAATTAATTAACTAACAACTAATAAGAAATGTTGACTTCATTTGGTTGACATGTCAAATAGTTGTTAATAAAATTGTTATCACTTTATCCTCCTGATGGAGTTTAATGTGCGTCTCAGGCCTTTTGTCTGATGCAATTTATTTTTTTAT
>CAYFOB010000077.1:0-6306 GCA_964344525.1 uncultured Thiomargarita sp. | reverse complement strand
TAACTTAGTTAGAAAAGAAATCAAATGAATAACGCAATTAACACATACTCTACGCCTATTGGGTTTGCAAGAGTAAGTCGGAAATTAGCCGCACTATTTATGGTGTTTCTGCTCACGGCGCTAGGGAGTATGGCTTCTTTTGCTGGAAATAAGGAAAAGGTGCTTAAGCCTTTTAAAAATTTGAGCAAAGAAAGCGCCACTTGCGCTTCATGCCACCGCAAAGAGCACCCAAGCATTTATCAACAATGGGGGCGTTCCAAGCACTATGGTGCTAATGTTGGCTGTTATGAATGTCATAAAGCCAAACCCAATGATCCAGATGCCATTCGCCATAAGGATTTTAGAGTGGCCGTGATTGTTTCTCCAAAAGACTGTGCAGAGTGTCATGCTGAAGAAACCGAACAATTTGGGGCCAGTAGGCATGCTAACGCGGCAGATTTCAGCGGTTCACCAGACGCTTTTTTGGCCGAAGTGGTTGAAGGGGCGCAAACTTTTCACAATGAATCCCCCGTTATGGCCACTGGCTGTTGGCAATGTCATGGTTCAGAAGTTAAAGTTAAGGCAAATGGGGACCTTGATCCCACGACTTGGCCAAATGCTGGGATTGGTCGTATCAATCCAGACGGCTCCAAAGGGGCTTGTACTGCCTGTCACCAACGTCATGAATTTTCGCTGGCTCAAGCACGTCGGCCTGAAAGCTGTGGTAATTGTCACTTAGGACCAGACCATCCACAAAAAGAAGTGTATGACGAATCTAAACATGGTATTAATTTTTATGCCAATGTCGATAAAATGCACCTTGATTCCGCTAAATGGGTAGTTGGTGAAGATTATGATGCGGCCCCGTCCTGTGCGACTTGTCACATGTCAGCCACCACTGAATTACCCATCACTCACAACGTCGGTGATCGTGTCAGTTGGAACTTACGTGGTCCTGTTTCAGAAAAAGTTGGGGGCAATGCTGAAGACGGTGAAAAATCCTGGTTGTTACGGCGCAGAGACATGAAAACTGTTTGTACATCTTGCCACAGTACCAGTGTGGTTAGCAACTTTTATGAGCAATTCGATGCGTTGGTTGCGTTGTATGATGATAAATTTGCACGCCCTGGCCTTCAACTCATGGAAGCCCTAGAAAAAGAAGGGCTAATTACCCCCACACCTTTTGATGATAACATTGAATGGGTATGGTTCCGCCTTTGGCACCACGCAGGACGCAGCGCACGCACGGCAGCCTCCATGCAAGCGCCAGACTATGTTCAATGGCATGGAATGCATGAAGTGGCTCGTTATTTTTACACAGAGTTTGTGCCAGGCGTGAAGGCACTAGCAGAGAATAGCAGTGCTGTTAGTGAGTTACTGGATGAAATCCTGAATCGGGATGAACACAAATGGTTCCTTGGTAATCTAAACGAAGAAATGGCCGCCAAATATACTGCGGCACCACATCAAGATCAGGGTGAGTAAATGAAATTTCCCCGCTTTATTTCGGGAAAGCTTCTTCTACTACTGGCAGGATTGCTGTGCTATGGCACAGCCATCCAAGCTGAAACCCTGCCGTGGTGGATAAAGCTCATTGATCCCGACAGGCAAATTACTGAAGAAACGCCAATTGAGCCTAAGCTGGTGACCGAAGAGACAAAAAATTCGGAATGCTTAGATTGTCATGGGGTTGAAGGGTTTGCTGTGCCCACTGGAGAAACGGGCGACACTCGTAAACGTTCCGTACATGTGGATCCAGAGGTATTTGCAGACAGCGTACATGCTAAAGAACGTTGTGTGGCTTGTCATACAGATATTGAGCAAATGCCTCATAAACCCGATGTTGAGCGTTCCGTCGATTGCGTGAGTTGTCACGAAAAAGAAGTGAGCGAACAGAAAGTATTGGAAAATAGTAGCCAGTACTTAGCATCTATTCATGCTCAGCAAAATAAGGATGATCCAAGTAGGGTTAACGCGACTTGTTGGGATTGTCATGGCACACATAACGTTTTTCCTATGGAATCGACTGAGGCGCAGACTTACCGCCTAAGTACCCCCACAACTTGTGGTCGTTGTCACAAGGAGGCTTTGGATGTTTATAACACTTCAATTCATGGGGCTAAGGTTAAACGGCATGGTAATCTTGAGGCGGCTGTTTGTAGTGACTGTCATAGTGCCCACAAAATTGCGCCACCAGAGGAAGACCCCGCTAAGCTTTTGATCACTGAGAATTGTGGTGATTGTCATGATGAGGAATACCGAAGCTATCGTCATACTTACCATGGTCAAGTCGTCAAGTTGGGTTATACCCACACTGCGAAGTGTTTTGATTGTCATGAGCACCATAAAACTCAGGCCATCGATAATGTCAACTCAAAGGCTCATGAGAGTAATCGGTTGGCAACTTGTAAAGAGTGCCATGATAATGCGACTGCCGGTTATGCGACGTTTCAACCTCATGGACATGCGCATGATTTTGAACGCTATCCAGAAATCTGGATTGTGTCAAAATTTATGATTGCCTTAGTTATCGGTGTATTTCTCTTTTTCTGGACCCATAGCGCAGTTTGGTTCGTTCGAGAATATATTGACCGTAAAAAAGGACATGCTCATGCCCATATACATTTGGATGAAAATGGCGATCCTGTGAAACAGGAAGAAGCGCATCAGGGTAAATATGTTGAACGATTCAGTTGGCCATGGCGATTGGCGCATTTGCTGCTTGCTATTGCTGTTATGGTTCTCGTGTTAACGGGTACAGCAGTATTGTACGCCGATAGTTTTTGGGCACCAACAGTTATGAAGTTACTCGGTGGACCAGAAGTGGCCGCTGTTATTCATCGAATTGCTGCCACCACATTTGGAACGTTATTTTTTGGACATTTGGTTGTTGTGTTTTATAACATCTTTGTTGTGGGACGTGGCACCTTTAGGTGGTTTGGTCCAACTTCTCTGTTACCACGTTGGCAGGATTTTTATGATTTTTGGGCCATGTGTAAATGGTTTGTAGGCAAAGGACCCAGACCTGTATTTGATCGTTGGACCTATTGGGAAAAATTTGATTATTGGGCCCCCTTCTGGGGCATGTTTGTCATTGGACTCTCTGGACTTGTACTCTGGTTTCCGCCCTTTTTTGCAAGCTTTTTGCCTGGCTGGATATTCAACATCGCCACGATTGTTCATGGTGAAGAGGCCTTTCTTGCGGCGGTGTTCCTGTTTACTGTGCATTACTTTAACAGTCACTTCAGGCCCGATAAGTTTCCTCAAGATACCATTATGTTTACAGGTAGAATGACCCTTGAGGAATTTCTGGAAGAAAGGAAGTTTGAATACGAGCGATTGAAGAAAGCAGGCACATTCGAGCAATACATTGTTGACGCACCGTCTGCAAGAATGACACGTTATTCTGAAATACTTGGTTTTGTCTTAATTGCAGCTGGTTTAATCTTGCTATTTTTGGTGCTGGTAGGATTTGTGCAAGGATTTAGCTAGATAGCCCCTGATTTGTAACTAACGCGCAAAGCGTTGCTTTGCACTCCATGATGGAGTGCAAAGCATAGCGAAGCGGCGCTTTGCACATTGTGGTACAATCTGGATTTATCTTAATCAGCAACCTTTTATAAAGGAGATATCCGTAGATGAGATATAAAACTGCGAAATACGCCTTAGTACTTGCGACTGGGTTGATGCTCAGTGCGCCCGCTTTGGCAAGCGGCGACAGTCCGTCTTTGTTGGTAGGTACTTGTATTAGTTGTCATGGACCTGGGGGATCCAGTGTGGGTCCTGCGACGCCTAGTATTGCTGGTATGTCCAAGAAACTTTTTGTGGTAGCAATGAAGGAGTACAAGGAGGATAAACGTCCCTCAACCATTATGGGGCGCATCGCCAGAGGCTATTCCACGTATGATTTTAAGATCATGGCTGACTATTTTGCTAAACAGGAGCTGGTGCGTCATGTTCAGCAAGTGGATTTTAAACAAGCCAATGAAGGGTCAAAACTGCACAAGAAGTATTGCAAAAGATGCCACAAAAAGGCTGGGTTTGCCAACAAAAAGGGCTATCTTGCTGGGCAATGGATGCCTTATTTGCGTTTCACTTTAGCCGATTTCCAAAATGGAGAGCGTAAAACACGCAAAGGCAAAATGGAGAAAAAGCTGAATAAGATGCTGAAGAAAAAAGGTGAAGAGAGCCTGGAAAAACTCGTTCAATTTTATGGCAGTCAAGTCGTACAAGGGTGTAGATAAAGGAGGATATGCTAAATGTCAAATTTGACCCGTAGAAATTTCCTGACTATGACGGCTGGCGCAGCGGCTGCCACTATGGTCGGTTTTCCTTTTATTGCCAAAGGTGCTCAACAACGTGTTGTGGTCATCGGTGGTGGTTCTGGCGGTGCGATTGCTGCCAAATACATTCGCATGGCAGATCCTACGATTGAGGTCACCTTAATTGAGCAGGATAAATACCACTATACTTGCTTTATGAGCAATGAAGTTTTAAGTGGCGAGCGAACAATTGATTCCATTAAATTTAGTTATGGTGGCTTGAACAAATATGGGATTAAAGTGGTGCATAGTCGTGCTATGGGTATTGATCCTGCTAATCAAAAGGTCACTCTTTCTGGCGGTGAAACAATTGCTTATGACCGTTTAATTCTCTCGCCTGGTGTTGATTTTAAGTGGGATACAATTGATGGTTATGATGCCGAAGTGGCTGAACAAATTCCTCATGCTTGGAAAGCGGGTCCTCAAACAGTGACTTTTCGCAAGCAATTAGAAGCCATGGATGATGGGGGAACAGTCATTATCGCAGTGCCACCGAAACCCTTTCGTTGTCCCCCTGGGCCTTATGAACGGGCCAGTCAAATTTCCCATTATCTGAAACATCACAAGCCAAACTCAAAAGTACTGATTTTGGATTCTAACCAAAAGTTTTCCAAGCAAGGGTTATTTACGTTGGGTTGGGAAACACTTTATGGTTATGGTACTGACAATAGCATGATTGAATGGCTGCCTCCTGAGGAAGGGGGCAATATTGTGGCTCTTGATGCGGACGCTATGACTGTTTATGCGGGTGAATTTGAAGATGAATATGAAGGAGATGTTATCAACGTCATTCCACCACAAACCGCAGGTAAAATTGCCCTTGACACTGGTTTAGCGAACGAAAGTGGTTGGTGTCCCGTTGATCAGAGGACTTTTGAATCCACTTTACATAAAAACATTCATGTGATTGGCGATTCTTGTATTACTACCAAGATGCCAAAATCAGCTTATGCTGCGAATTCTCAAGCCAAAGTGTGTGCGGAAGCGATTGTCTCAGCCATACAAGGTAGAGAAATGCAGGAACCTTCTTACGTCAATACTTGTTATAGTATTGTCGGAGATGATTTTGGGATTTCCGTTGCTGCTGTTTATGAATTAAAAGAGGGCAAAATTGTAACAATTCCAGGTGCTGGCGGATTGTCTCCAATGGATGCTTCTGTTGAAACCAGAAGGCGTGAGATCGTTTATGCGCATAGTTGGTTTGAAAATATTACTTATGAGATGTTTAATTAAACACTCATTGAGTGTTTATTTTTGACTCAAAGCCCAGCTAGTGCAGGATGGCGGAAATTTCCAGGCCACTCGAAGCGGAGCTTCGGGGCATGCATTCCCAAGCGGGAGCTTGGGAACGAGAAAACCTATTTATTCTCGTTCCCAAGCTCCTGCTTGGGAATGCATTCATCGAAGCTCTGCTTCGAGTGTAGGTGGCCTGGAAATTTCCGCCATCCTGCACTAGGATGCTGGGCTTTTTTTTTGGTTAAACCGCAAACCTGCCAGGTCTGGTTTTGAAGTTGACTAGAGTTATGAATACAACTATTCATGGTCATTTATGGCCATCAGAAGAATACGGGCGTTATGTACAAAGCTTAAAAGCGGCTATTGGTCAACAAATTTATATTGTGGAAATCAATATGGGCATCACTTCCACCGCTTTTGAATTATTAGCAGTGCTGGATTTTCCCAAACCTAACCCAGAAAGAGGCATTTTTCCACATTTTATTTTGTTGGATGACGGGCGAGGAATCAACCTGGGTAGCATTACTCGTATCAGTTTAAATACTCCTTTTAATCCACCTGCTGAGAAAATCCTTTATCAACATGATACTTTATTGAAATTTTTATTCTCAGATGAACGACGGTTGAACAAAGAACATATTAGTGCTATATCAAAATCCTTGCTGAAGGAGATATTAGGGAAAAAATCAAATTTTGAGTTAAAATCCGGCTTTAAAGGTGCAAAAATAAATGTCAAAAAGTGAAGTTAATCAATCTGGTAGGAGAAATA
>CAYFOB010000076.1:0-11576 GCA_964344525.1 uncultured Thiomargarita sp. | reverse complement strand
AATATTTTTATTAAAATATCATAATATTCTAATTAACTAACTTGAACATCGAGTCCTAGATAGATAAAAATAATTTATTGATGTTACGCACTTTTGTTCAAACAAAGGCAAAGTGGCCGCTTGTGAACGAGGATGCGTAACATCAGTAATTTAGTTAACTTTTTGGGTAAGTTTGGACTCCTACTACACTGCCTGACTAAATTTGCACGTTCCTTATCAAACCTCTTGACGCATTATAAATCTTTTTACTACCATACAATGGATAAATCTTATAAGGAGAAAATAATCATGGGATTTTTGGCGGGCAAACGCGCCCTGATCGTTGGATTAGCAAGTAATCGCTCAATTGCTTGGGGGATTGCACAAGCGATGCACCGCGAAGGCGCGGAATTAGCCTTTACTTATCCAAACGATAAACTCCGTGATAGGGTAACAAAAATGGCAGCTGATTGTGGCTCAAATATCAGTTTACCTTGCGATGTGAGCAGCGATGAGCAAATTCAAACCGTTTTTGATGAACTAAAAAAATCTTGGGATAGTTTAGATATTATTATTCATGCTGTTGCCTTTGCCCCTCGTGAGGAATTAGATGGCGCATATCTAGCAAACGCCACCCGCGAAGGTTTTAAAATGGCCCATGACATCAGCTCCTATAGCCTTTCCGCGCTAGCAATGGCAGGGCGTAGCATGATGCAAGGTCGCAAAGCCGCCTTATTAGCCCTCACTTATCTCGGTGCCGAACGTGTGATACCCAACTACAATGTGATGGGCTTGGCAAAAGCCAGTTTAGAAGCGAATATTCGTTACCTTGCAGAAGGTTTAGGTCCAGAAGGAATCCGCGTCAATGGCATCTCAGCCGGACCCATACGCACCTTAGCAGCCTCAGGCATTGCAAATTTTCGCAGTATGCTAAGCGCTTTTGAAAAAAATGCCCCCTTGCGGCGCAACGTTACCATTGAAGAAGTTGGCAATGCGGCTGCTTTTTTATGTTCTGATTTAGCCTCTGCCATCACGGGCGAAATCACCTATGTCGATTGTGGATATAATATCATTGGTATGGCAGCGCATTAAACAAAGGAGAATAAAACATTGACACCCAATGAAAAAAAACAACAAGTCGCCAAAGCGGCTTTAGAACACGTTGTTGAAGATACAATCATAGGTGTAGGCACCGGCAGCACAGCAAACTACTTCATTGACGCACTCGCCACTATTAAACACAAAATTGAAGGGGCCGTTGCCAGCTCCAAAGCCACAGCTGAGCGCCTCAAAGCCAACGGCATTCCGGTTTTAGATCTGAATAGCGTGGACGAAATTTCAGTTTATATAGACGGGGCAGATGAATCTAATCGACATTTGCACTTAATTAAGGGCGGAGGCGGTGCCCTAACCCGTGAAAAAATTGTGGCTGCTGTCAGTAAACGCTTTGTCTGTATTGCTGATGATAGCAAATTAGTTGATGTGCTTGGCAAATTTCCATTGCCCATCGAAGTCATCCCCATGGCACGAAGTTATGTGGCTCGTCAACTCGTCAAATTGGGAGGGCAACCAGCATGGCGAGAAGGTTTTACCACCGACAACGGCAACATCATTTTAGATGTACGCAATTTGAAAATCATGGAGCCTGTCAAATTAGAAACCCAACTTAATGAAATTACCGGTGTTGTGACTAACGGATTATTTGCATCGCGTGGCGCGAATGTGTTGCTATTGGGTAGCGATAAGGGTGTCAAAGTGTTGGATTAATTTAATAACTAAAGTACAAAGCGCCGCGAAGCGGCGCTTTGCCGGTAACACTTGTGAACGAGAGTGCGTAACATCAGTTAATAGTTTAAAGCATAATGAAAGGAAAAATACGCATCATTGCTGGCGAATGGCGTGGGCGCAAACTACAAGTGCCCGATAAACCAGGACTACGCCCTACACCTGATCGCGTGCGAGAAACCTTATTTAATTGGTTAAATATGCATTTACCTGGCAGCCATTGCTTAGATTTATTTGCAGGCTCAGGGGCGTTAGGTATAGAAGCAGCATCACGCGGCGCAAAGCAAGTCTTGTTAGTTGAAAAAGAGCGTGACATTGTACAAGGTTTAAGGCAACAATTGGCAACATTTGCCCCTGATATAAAAATTTTATGCGCTGACGCCTTAAAATTCCTCAAGGAAACACCTGAGACTTTTGATATTGTTTTTTTGGATCCACCTTTTGGTCATAATTTAGTGCCTGCCTGTTGCACCTTGTTAGGAAATTGCTTATCACCACAATCCTTGATCTATATAGAAACAGAGCGCAGTCTTGGAGAACCAGATTTACCGACTTCATGGCAAATCATTCGTCAAAAAATGGTCGGACAAGTGGCTGTTTTTTTAGCAAAAACTACGTAGCCTTATACTGCTTCGCAATTTCACGAATTTTTTTAACTTTAAATTCTTTTGATAACTGAAGACTTTTACGAGCAAACGGTTGCAAAGTACTATCGCTTTGTTCCAATTGTTCCATATAGTTTTGAATACCAAAAATATCGCCCTTCATGGCAAAGTCAAACAAAATAGCGGCTTGTTCAGAAGAGGGCGGTTTTATGGCAATCTCAGCTTGTTGTTTTTTGGCATAATCATAAATAAATTTTAAATTCAAATATTTATTCAATTTCTCTAACAACTGCTCTGTTTGAAAAGGTTTAGCGAGAAAATCATTGCAACCAGCTTCCCTACTTTGCTGCTGATGAATATCAAAGGCACTGGCTGAAATTGCAATGATTGGCACATTTTTAAGCGCTGGTATTTTCCTAATTTTGCGTGTTGCTTCAAAACCATCCATCACTGGCATCATCAAATCCATAAAAATGATATCTGGTTGATTTTGTTGTATTTTTTCAACACAATCCAGTCCATTGCAGGCTTCCATAATTTGAAAACTGAAAGGCATTAACATTTCTACCAATACTGAACGATTTTCCCATTGATCATCAACCACCAAAGCGGTGTGAGGAGAACCTTCAACACCGATAATTGTCGGTTTTTCGGTTGCTTCTGGTATCACCTTTGTTGAAATTTCAGGCAAATCAACTTCCATCCAAAATGTTGTACCTTTTCCTAAGGCACTCTCAACATACAGCTCTCCCTCCATCATTTCAACCAGTTTTTTGCAAATAGCCAAACCTAATCCTGTGCCTTGCGCTTTATAATTTCGATCACCAACTTGTTGAAAAGGTAAAAAAATTTTCTCCAATTCATCAGCGGCAATCCCAATGCCACTATCTTCTACTTGAAAACGGATTTTTCCCTCGTGACGTTCTACTTTGAAATTAACGAAGCCTTTTTCAGTAAACTTAATTGCATTGCCTAACAAATTAATGACAATTTGTCGCAATCTAGTTTCATCAGCATGAATCACATAAGGGACTGGTGTGGGATAATAACGAAAACTAATATTCTTTTGTTCTGCTCGCATTTGAAATAATTCGTTAATCCCTTTTATAAAATTATTAAAAGAAAAATCCTGTGGAACAAGTTCTATGCGATTGGCTTCAATTTTAGAAATATCTAAAACATCGTTAATTAGGGTCGATAAATATTCACCGCAGCGTTGAATAACAGCTACACTTTCTTTTTGTTTTTCGCTTAATGTATTGTCCCGTTTCAAAATTTGTGCATACCCTAAAACGCCATTGAGAGGAGTGCGTAGCTCATGGCTCATGCTGGCAAGAAAGGCACTTTTTGCACGGTTAGCCGTTTCAGCCGCCAGTTTAGCCTGTTGTAATTCCGTCGCCTGTGTTCTAAGCTGACGCGCTTGCTCGCGCAATTGACGCTCACGGTTCATTGAACTGCTCACATTGCTGATTTGTATCAAACAATGTCGGGAAAAATCGGGGGGACAAATTGGTTTAATAAAAATATGCTGTTGAAGACGCTCTTTAACCTCAGCCCGATAAAGAGGAAAAGGGCACCGGTTCAAATGGGGGGATAAAACCGAAGCGAGTCCAGATTTTAAAGCATTGTCAATAGCAATTGTTATCCGCGAGTTAACAATTTCTGGAAAACACTCATCAATTGTTTGTCCGAGTACTTGTTCGTTGGACCTCCCAGCCGCATCCAATAACCAATGGTTGCAGAAAATGATCTGCTTTGTTGAATCTATAATGATTAAACCATTTTCACTTTCTTCTAAACAAGTCAAAAGGATTTTCGGATCTGGCATTTTTATAAACCTTTATTTTTATCTTATAATTAATAAGATCCAACACACCCCTACCCACGAACACTGAGGGGTGTGTTAGGCGTAAAACTTATACTTATGGCAAAGGAATCGAAAAATTATGGCGGATGTAGATGATGATGTCAAAGAATTTTTAAGCCAAGTTTACGAAGATTTAGAACAATTAGATCGTGATTTGGTAGAAATCGAAAAAAAAACGACTGATGAAAAATTATTAGGGCAAATTTTTCGTACCTTTCATACAATTAAGGGAGATTGCGGATTTTTTGGTTTTTCAAAGCTTGGCAGCCTCGTTCATGCTGCTGAAAGTTTGTTAAGTCGTGCAAGAGAGGGAGAAATCCGTCTCAATACTGACATGATTTCTGCATTATTAAGTGTGTTAGATGCGGTGCGACAGATACTTCATCAAATAGAAACAACAGGCAAGCAAGGCGATGATGCTTTTTCTGAAATCAAGGCGCGTCTAAATCACCTTGCCGTTAACGAAATTTCTCAAGAAAGCCCCCATAATGAGGAGCAAACTATATCGCTTGCCCACGAAACCTCAGGCATTTATGACAGTGCAATCCGAGTGGATGTTAAACAACTTGACAAATTAATGACTTTAGTCGGTGAATTGGTTTTAACCCGCAACCAAATTTTACAGTTTACCACAGAACATACCGGTTTGATAGGCGCCTCTCAACGTTTAAATATTATCACTAGCGAACTTCAAGAAGGGATTATGAAAGCCCGTATGCAACCCATCAAAAAACTTTGGGACAAATTTCCCCGTCTAGTGCGTGATCTCAGTGTCGCCTGCGGAAAAAAAGTTCAGTTCAAAATGGAGGGCGAAGAAACCGAATTGGATAAAACCCTGATTGAAACAATCAGCAATCCCATGACGCACCTAGTACGCAATGCCATTGATCACGGGCTTGAATCACCACAGGAACGTCTTGCCAAAGGCAAAACGGCTGAGGGACACTTATTTTTACATGCTTTCCATGAGAGTGGCAAAGTCAACATTGAAATTTCTGATGATGGGGTCGGTTTTAATCAAGAGTTATTGCAAAAAAATGCATTGCAACGCGGCTTTATTACTCATGAACAAGCCAAGGGCATGACTGAAAAAGAACTTTTTGACTTGGCTTTTTTGCCTGGCTTTTCCACAGCGCAAGCAATCAGCGATATTTCTGGGCGCGGTGTGGGCTTGGATGTGGTCAAAACCAATATAGATAAAATTGGGGGGCAGATTGATATTCAAAGCACACCTGGCGAGGGGACAACGTTCAAATTCAAACTACCATTAACACTTGCCATAGTTCCTGCCCTGATTATCAAAAGTGGTGGTGACAACTACGCTATTCCACAAATGAACTTAGTCGAATTGGTCCGTTTAAAGGGGCAACGGGCAAAGAGCATTGAATGGATCCACGGTGCGCCTATTTATCGCTTGCGAGGCAAACTGTTGCCTTTGGTTTACCTGAATCAGGTCCTCAAATTGGAGGAGTCAATCGTAACTGAATCCATCAACATCGTTGTTGTACATACTGAAAACAACAAATTTGGCTTAGTGGTAGACGAGATCAAAGACACTCAAGAAATTGTGGTTAAGCCGCTTGGTAAACAATTAAAAAATATGCCCCAATATGCAGGAGCCACTATTCTTGGAAATGGTCATGTTGCGTTAATTTTGGATATCATGTCCCTGGTGAATAGTGAAAACGAAAAATCAGTTCCTGAGACAATGGATGATAAAACAAAAAATCAAACAGAAGACGCTATTGCTGAGATGTTACTGATTTGGGAAAGTACCAATAAAAGTAGAATGGCGATACCACTCTCATCAGTCAAACGGCTAGAACAATTTCCGCGCTCCAAAATTGAATTTTCTGGCAATCAGCCCGTTATTCAATATCGTGATCAAATATTACCCTTGATTAATATATCTGAAGTGATAGAAGGCAATAACAAATCTTCGTTAAATGATGAGACGACAGAAGAAATGCTACAAGTGGTAGTCCATTCAGCCAAAGACGGTGACGTGGGATTTATTGTGCCCCGTGTATTGGACATTGTTGAAGAAAGAGTCACAATTAAAAACCCGGCATACCGACGTGGTGTGTTGTATTCTACTGTGATTCAAGGCAAAGTCACAGAATTATTGGATGTAGAAACTATTATTAATATTTTTCATCCAAATTGTTTTTTAATTCAATAGCGCATTCCTTAAGGAGCAAAATTCTTTATGCCAGCAAAAGATATTTATCACGATTGCGCTAAAAATGCGCTCATTAAAGATCAACGCATTAAGATAATTGTGTTTGATCCCCATACAGAGGAGATAATCAAATGGATACCCTAGAAAATTATCGCCAAATTATCCAAGATTTGTTAGTGCAATATACTAATACCTCGTATGCCAACGTGGATGTCCAAAATGAGGCCATTTTTGACAAAAAAAATGACCGTTATTGCATCATATCCGGGGGGTGGGACGATGTGATACGGATTCACGGTTGTCTTATTCATATTGATATTATTAATGACAAAGTGTGGATACAGCGAGACGATACAGAAGATGGAATTGCTTACGAGTTAGAGAATGCTGGCATCCCAAAATCATCTATTGTTTTAGGCTTCAAAAATCCAGAAGTTCGACAATACACTGAATACGCAGTGGCGTAAATAACACAGTTATTACTTCCCGTTTTAACTGTTTTGGGCAGAAGCGGATTTCCCTTCACCCCGTTTTAGTTTTGGGAAATCGCTTCGCGTAATGAATTTAGTGTCCATTCCTTAAAGAAATGGTATTTGTAGAAAACTTAAAAAATTATTATACCCCCTGGAGCTATGACTAAAATGCGACAATTTTGTACATTTTTTCTCAATAACATGTTTTTTGGGGTGGAAGTGGAAAAAGTACAAGAGGTTATTCGTTATCAAGAAATGACTCGTGTGCCACTTACGCCCCCTGAAATTTGTGGATTGATTAATCTGCGCGGACAAATCGTGATTGCCATTGATTTGAGATGCCGTCTTTCATTGAGTAAACGCCCTTCTGATCAATATCCTATGAATGTAGTTATGTTATGTGATGATGGTGCTGTTAGTTTTTTGGTGGATGAAATTGGGGAGGTTTTGGACGTGGATGAAAATATGTTTGAACCACCACCGCTAACCTTATCGCCAGTGCCACGTGAATTAATTCATGGTGTCTACAAGCTTCAAAATCAGCTATTGTTGGCACTTGACGTTGAAAAAACTATGGATTTTTCAGTATGAAAGCAATTGCATTTGTTCATCAAAAAGGTGGGACCGGAAAAACGACAGCCTGCCTTAATATTGCTGGCTGTCTCGTCAAACAACAAAAAAAGGTTTTGGTCGTGGACATGGATCCGCAAGGTAGTGCGACTGGTGGTTTAGGGCTGCTCAGAAATCAGGAGAGTTCTACTTATCAAGTGTTGATGGGCGAGGAGGATATTCGCCAGTGTATTTTTGAAACAAAATCAGGCGTTTATATTGTACCGTCCGCGATAGATCTTTTAATGATTGATAATCGTTTAAAGCACGCACGCCTTTTGGAAAAACACCTCGCAAAGGTCGCCAATTATTTTGATGCAATTCTGATTGATACGCCAGCCGGGCATACCTCACTGATCATGAATGCTATCATTGCTGCTGGCGGACATATTATCGTTCCCTCAGATTCAGGGGTATTCGCTTATGAATCGCTGGAAACGTTTAACTTTTTTTTGAAAGAGCTTGCTAAGGCTTATTCTATACGCATTAATTTGATGGCGATTTTGTATCGAGAAGAATTTCGCCCTCAATCAAAAAATCCATTGAAAATGCTTGCAAAGCTTTGGGAAAAGCATCATGATTCCCTTGAATCTCACATCACAGCCTTTTGGGAAAAAAATGGCATTAAAGCGCTTAAATTTTATAAATTACCATATTCTCATCAAATTGTCCAAGCACAAATAGAAGGTTTACCTATTTCTCATTACGCACCGGAATCTGACATCGCAAAAATTTATCAACAGATAACGCTTCGATTAGAGGAAACAAAAGATGACTGAAATAAAAAGACAGCCTGGTAAAAAAGCCTTATTTGAGGCGGTAGACGACGAAAATACCACTCAAAGGCGACTTAATCAAATTTGGGAAGCCCTGGAAGCCATCAGGATGGGTGATCTTACTAAAACCCTTAAAAAAGAATCTAACGACATTTTTGGAGACATCGCTGATTCCTACAATAACACAATAAATAGTCTCAAATTATTTTCATCGGCGGTTTCCCAGGTGGCGAGAGAAGTGGGCATGGAGGGCAAGTTAGGCGGACAAGCCCAAGTCTCCAACGCAAGTGGTATTTGGAAAGAAATGACGGATAATGTTAATGCCATGGCTGCCAATATTACAGTGCATGTGAGAAATTGTGTTGAAGTCACCAAAGCCATTACAACCGGCGATTTGTCTCAGAAAATGAAGGCGGATCTTAATGGTGAGTTTTTAGATCTAAAGAATGCCAAGAACCACATGGTGGATCAATTGGACAAAATTGCGACTGAAATGATCCGATTGTCACGTGATGTGGGTTTTGAAGGAAGATTAGGACGAAAGGCGAAGATTGAAGACGCAGAGGGTGTTTGGAATGAGTTAGTCGATAATGTCAACATGATGGCGGCTAGTATTACGATTCAGATCAAAAATATTGCTGAAGTCACCCAATCCTTATCTCGTGCCACCAAAGAAGTGGATGCTGTCAGCGAGCAGATGCATAACGACGCAAAAAATACGGCTGCGCAAGCCAAGCATGCGACGACGTCCTCTGAACAAATCAATATCAATGTTCAAATGGTCGCGTCAGCCACTGAGGAACTGACAGCCAGTATCAAAGAAGTGGCCAGCAACGCAAGCGCTGCTGCTAGGGTAGGCACTCATGCTGTGCAAATGGCTGAAAATACCAATAATATTATCGCCAAACTGGGAGAAAGTAGCACAGAAATTGGCAATGTCATCAAAGTTATCACTTCCATTGCTGAACAAACCAATTTACTAGCGCTTAACGCCACCATTGAAGCTGCCCGCGCTGGTGAAGCTGGCAAAGGTTTTGCAGTGGTGGCGAATGAGGTTAAGGAATTAGCCAAGGAAACGGCTAAAGCCACAGAAGAAATCAGTAAAAAAATATATACGATTCAAGAAGATACAAAAGATGCCGTGGCAGCCATTAGAGAAATTGGAGACATCATCAAACAAATCAATGAAATCCAAAACTCCATTGCCAGCGCGGTTGAGGAACAAAGTAGTACAACCAATGAAATTGGTCGTAATGCCAACGATGTGGCAGTAACAACTGCTGATGTCGCAACTAATATCAACCAAGTTGCGAAATCGGCTGAAAATACCACGGAATGTGTAAAAACAACACAACGGGCGGCCAACGAATTAGCCACTTTGGCCGAAAAGTTGGAAAAACTGGTAGGGCAATTTAGATTTGAACGATGAAAACCCATATTCTTATAGTCGATGATTCCGTTGTTGTCCGCAGCTTATTAACTAAGGCTTTATCAATTGATCAGTCATTGGAAGTCATTGGCGCCCTTTCCAATGGTCGTTTGGCGTTGAAACAAATTCAACAGGGTAATATTGACTTAGTGACTTTAGATATGGAAATGCCTGAAATGGACGGACTGGAAACTTTGATTCAAATTCGCAAAAGTCATCCACGTTTGCCAGTGATCATGTGTAGTCGGCATACCAAACGTGGTGCCGAAGTCACACTGGATGCCTTGTTTAACGGGGCCAGCGATTATATCACCAAGCCAGAGGCTTCAAACAAAGAAGCGGCTTTAGAACACATTCGTCAAGAATTGATTCCAAAAATTAAAGCATTATGTCAGCCAAACGAGTTGGGTTCCAAGGTCAAACTCGCTAAACGCTTTGTTCAAATTCCCCAAAAGGTGAAAATCGCTGCTATTGGTGTCTCAACAGGCGGACCAAAAGCGTTGGCAATGTTATTACCTGAATTTTCTAGGTATTTTTCTGTTCCTATTGTTATTGTGCAACACATGCCACCGCTATTTACCCAACGACTTGCCGAAAGTTTGGCTGCTCAATCAGCCATCAAAGTCAGCGAAGCAAGCCCCGGTGACATTCTTCAGGCGGGGCAGGCATGCTTGGCGCCAGGGGGCTACCATATGATTTTAAAACGGGATGACACTCATATTAAAGTAGTGACTCATCAAGGTCCAAAGGAAAATTCCTGTCGCCCGTCTGTAGACGTTTTGTTTCGATCAGTCGCCAAATGTTATGGCGCTGGCACACTGGCAGTCGTGTTGACAGGGATGGGACAAGATGGTTTAAAGGGGTGTGAAGCTATCAAAGCAGCAGGCGGGCAAATTTTGGTTCAAGATCAGGCAAGCTCAGTGATCTGGGGAATGCCTGGCTTAGTCGCAAAAGCTGGACTTGCTGCCAAGGTATTGCCACTGAATCAATTGGCTGACGAAATCACACGAAGAGTTTCTCCTTATGAGCATTAGCAATAACGATTTTCAGTATATTCGGGAAATTCTCCGCAAGCAGGTGGGTATTGTACTAGAAACGGATAAGCGCCATTGGGTAGAAACCCGCTTAATGGTTTTAGCACAGCAACGCGGATTATCCTCTTGGCAAGAATTGTTGCTGCAATGGCGTACCCAAGCCAACGTTCACCAAGATGTGGTTGATGCAATAGCTATCAACGAAACCCGATTTTTCCGCGACGATTCGCTCTTTGAGACTCTTAAGACAACCATATTGCCAGAAATGACGAAGCAACGAACTTTAAATATTTGGTGTGCTGCTTGCTCTAGTGGTCAAGAGCCTTACAGTATTGCCATGCTGTTACAAAGGTATTTACCTAAACTCTGTGAAGTGCGCCTCATTGCCAGCGACATTTCCACTACAATGTTGACACGCGCGCGTGAAGGTCGTTATACAGAATTTGAAGTCAAACGCGGTTTACCCTTGCCATTGCTGAATAAACATTTTCACCACCAAGGAAAAGAATGGCAAATCAATGAAGATATTCGTCAAATGGTTGAATTTAGAGAAATTAATTTGGCAGAAACGTGGCCCCTACTGCCTCTGATTGATATTTTATTGCTGCGTAACGTCTTGATTTATTTTGATGACACAACAAAAAAAAGCATTCTGAACAAAGCACTAAACATATTAAACCCCAACGGATACCTGTTTGTTGGCGCTCCAGAAACTGGAGTCACTCGCATGAACAATCAATTTAAAACGGTACGGTTGGGTGGTACAATTGCGTATCAAAAAGTTTAGAGGCTGTTTTGGAAAAAATGAAAAGTCTTTTTCAGAAAACGAGAAAGATT
>CAYFOB010000075.1:0-11615 GCA_964344525.1 uncultured Thiomargarita sp. | reverse complement strand
CATACACGGGGATAGGATTTTTTTCTGTGTTGGATAGGCAACCGGCTATTGATATTAGGAATAGCAATATGATTGCACTTTTTGTGAGAGATTTCATTTTGTTGTGCTCTTTGGTTGAGATGGAAAGATTCTTGAAGATAGCTTTCAAATCTTTGTACAATAGACATTATCGGAAATAAATCCACCCTACATGAGCTTCACCAATTAATAACTGATGTTACGCATAAAAAGTATAATTATAACTGACATTCCGCACAAAAAAAATTGATGCAAAGATTTAAAAAATTATTGACAATAAGCCCATTATAGTTTTATTCTGAGCTGAGTAATTGATTTTATCAACAACATCAGGACAAGCCAATATTAAAATTGTAGAGCAAGTCAAAACACAGTCATTAACTTAGGAATAATATCTGCAGTTGCACAAGGATCATGACGGTGTCTTCAATAACAATCAATTCATCTTCACGGGCTAATGTCCATTTTCGTTTTGCGCCTCCATATTTTGCCTCAAATTCTGCCGCAAAATCAGCTTCTAGTTGGCTATCAAACAAATTTGATTGCTTAAAGTGGCTGCGTAGTGGGGTGCTATCATCTAAGCTATAGAGCAACGGTTGACTATTTTCGGGGGGCTGCACTTGGGCATCCATACGCCATTTTTTGCACAGCAATAAGGCAGGTAAAAATTTGGCAAATTGTAGCCCATAACGAATTGTTGAGCTGACAAATGGCGAAATGGGTCCATGTAGTATAATGGTATATCCTGAATTTGGGACTGGATAAATGGTGTGCATGAGCTTAAAAAGCTTAATATATTTAAATAAGTCTTTATAACTATCATACGCACTCATCTCAATTTCACGCGCCCAATAAAGTAAACCGCGCGCCACTTCTAAGTTATAACGGGCAATCAAATCTGTGGGCGTCATCATTTCGCCTGTGCCGAGCAAAATTCTTTCTTCAAGTAAATCAGCAAAAAAAGCTTGTTCAACCTGTTCGGTGGTTATACTAAATTTTGCCGCCGTTTCAGCCACAGCTTTTTGCCGCGTTATCGGACTCAATAAATCGTTTTTGACCGTGACAGGTCCCAAATTAAACAAGGTTGTTCGTAATTCTACTGGATTGATGGAGGGATTTTGACCAAAAACGCAGCGGCTCAGCAACACATTAGCCAAGCCACGAATAATGCGATAATCCAAGCTATCACCCTCATAAGCGCGGAGCCCTTCATCCAAATCTCCCCGGCGGCGCCCAACTGATGCTTTTACCAATTGTATTAAATCGTTGGCCATTTTCAGATAACGATAATCGGTGGGCAAGGCAAGCGGCGTTATCTCATTACCACGTTTTTTTAGGCGAGGGAGGATGAGTTCAGATTTGAGCATTTAGTTCTTTGACGATTTTACGGTTATCCTTGTTCCCTTAATAATTGGTTTACCTAACATCACATTCGCATCAGAAGTTATTTTTATAGAATAATCCATTACCTCACTTTTGTCCATAAAATTTTGCTATCAATTTGCCAAGCTCTATTGCCTGTTCACTGCCAAGTGAAATTCTTATTTCTTTTGAGTTTGACAATGTCACATGACAGATCATTCCAGGTTCACTTGCACAGTTTTTTTACGACTTGTGCAAGTGAACCTATTTCCAAAACCTGTCAGGTTTTTTATCTTAGCCAACACTATATTCGTTTTCCAACAACTTCGCTTGTGCAGCAGCGAGGCGGGCTACTGGCACTCGGGGTCCTGAACAGGAGACATAGTTCAAATTGATGTGGTGGCAGTAACGAATGGAGGCTGGATGTCCGCCTTGTTCTCCACAAATACCTACTTTTAGTCCAGGTTGTGTTTCGCGTCCCCAGTCTACTGTCATTTTCATCAATTGTCCGACACCTTTAACATCTAGCACTTCAAATGGGTTGTCTTGCAAGATACCGGTTTCGTTGTACAATGGTAAGAATTTGTTTTCTGCGTCTTCGCGTGAGAAGGAGAAGGTGGCTTGACTTAAATCGTTGGTGCCAAATGAGAAAAATTCAACAACTTCAGCCAATTGTCTTGATCTCATACAGGCGCGTACCACTTTAATCATGGTGCCAAATTTGAAGTTGAGCTTGATGTTTTGGCGGGTTTCGATTTCTTTTTGGGTGGTATCAACTGATTGTTTAACACGCTTGAGTTCTTGGGCTGTGGTGACTTGAGGTACCATGATTTCTGGTTGGACTTCAATCCCTTCTTTGACACATTCGGCGGCGGCTTCCAGAATGGCGCGAATTTGCATGGCGTAGATTTCAGGGTAAGTCACTCCTAAGCGAACACCGCGATGTCCCAGCATGGGGTTGACTTCGTAGAGTTCACGCACTTTGCGGAGCATTTGTTCTTTTTTGGCGATGATTTCATTGACCCTTTCTTCGCCCATTTCATCAAAGGGGGCTGACAGGTGCAAATTTTCTGAATTTGGGTCACTGACACGAAGGATATTCATGACATTGATGACTCCTTTGACTGTACCACTCAGTTGACGCAGGTTTTCCAATTCTTCAGTCAATTGCATTTCTGTTGGTAGAAATTCGTGCAATGGCGGGTCTAATAAACGCACCGTTACCGGGCGGGGAGACATGACTTTGAAGAGCTCTTTGAAGTCTTTACGTTGAATAGGTAACAATTTTTCTAAAACGGCTTGACGACCATCCTTCGTTGCAGCAAGAATCATATCAACCACAATGGGTAAACGATCAACATCATTAAACATACGCTCAGTACGGCATAGCCCAATACCCATTGCGCCAAACTCGACAGCACGTTGCGCAGCTTCTGGGGTATCCACATTAGCCATGACTTTCAATTGGGCTACTTCATCAGCCCATGAGAGCAATGTTTTCAGTTCTTCAGAAAATTCTGCAGGTATGGTGGCAATTTCACCGAGGTAGACGTTACCTGTACTACCATCAATGGTAATTACATCGCCTTCGCTAATGACTTGTTCGCCAACCACCGCTTGTCGTGTTTTAGTGTCTACCGTAATGCCTTCCGCACCTGCCACACAGGCTTTGCCCATGCCGCGTGCAACAACCGCAGCGTGTGATGTTTTTCCACCGCGACTGGTCAGAATACCTTGTGATTTAAAAAAGCCATGAATGTCTTCTGGTTTGGTTTCTTCACGTACCAAAATCACTTTTTCTCCTGCCTTTCCTTGCACTTCAGCACGATCAGCATCAAACACACATTTGCCAGAAGCAGCGCCCGGTGAAGCGGGTAAGCCTTGTGCCAAGGGTTTGGCTTCTGAATTTGGATCTAAACGTGGATGTAGCAATTGTTCCAAATCATCAGGGTTGACCCGTAACAAGGCTTTTTCTTTGCTAATGAGTCCTTCCTTGACCATTTCCACCGAGGTACGTACCATGGCAGCCGCGTTCATTTTCCCATTGCGCGTTTGTAAACAGTACAAGGTGCCTTTTTCTATGGTATATTCGTAATCCTGTACTTCGTGGTAATGACTTTCGAGTTTGTTACGCAATTCTACCAATTGTTGGTACAAGGCAGGCATTTCCTTTTCCATTTCCTGCACAGGTTTTGGCGTGCGAATGCCAGCAACAACGTCTTCTCCTTGGGCATTGACCAAGTATTCTCCATACATTTCATTTTCGCCGGTGCCAGGATTACGAGTAAAACCAACCCCGGTGGCACAATCGTTACCCATGTTGCCGAATACCATCGCCACCACATTCACTGCTGTACCATTAGCCATGTTTGGAGTGATGTTAAATTCACGACGATAAGCAATAGCCCGTTTGCCCATCCATGAGTTAAACACGGCTTTAATAGCAATTTCCAATTGTTCGTAAACATCTTCTGGAAATGCTCTACCCGTTTGTTCTTTGACGACTTGTAAGAAGCGTTCGCTAATTTCCTTAAGATTTTCAGCGGTTAAATCCACATCAACTTTTGCGCCAGCACTCCTTTTGATGGTTTCAAAATGCTCATCAAAGTGTTCATCGCCAATATCTAAGGCAACTTTGCCAAACAATTGGATAAAACGGCGATAGGCATCATAAGCAAAACGCTCATCGCCAGTTTGTTTAATCAACCCTGGCAAAGTTTGGGCATTGAGCCCTAAATTGAGAATGGTATCCATCATGCCAGGCATGGACATGGAAGCACCAGAACGCACAGAAACGAGTAACGGATTTTCTGGATCACCAAAGCCCTTACCGGTGGCTTTTTCAACAGCTTGAATATGCGTCTTGACACTATCCATCAAACCTGCAGGCAACGCTTTTTTTTCAAGATAGCTAAGACAAGTTGCAGTGGTAATCACGAAACCAGGTGGTACATTGAGCCCAATTTGGGTCATTTCACACAAGTTGGCACCTTTACCCCCTAATAACAATTTATTTTTTCCATCCCCTTCGTTATAAGAATAGATGTATTTGTCAGTCATTAATGTTCTCCGAAACAAAAGGATAAAAATGATGCATTGCATCAATTAGCAAACATTAATTATAAGACTCTAGGTTTAAAGCTCAAGTACCAAAAACTATTTTTCAGTTGATAATATTAATAACTTATTGTTTTTTAGCATATTTTTTACTCATAAAAAAAAATAAGTACATACTAATATATTAACCATAAAATTTATGGATTTTTGGTTATAGATTGGTAAAATTAATAGATTAACAATTTGCTTTCCGCTCTTCATTCGCTTAATAAAAAGTGCAAGGCACAGCTTGCACTCTCTGTGTTTATACCATCCGCATCAATACCTTAAGATGCGCCGCCACACTTCGCCCCAAGGCATGCAATTCGTACCCACCTTCAAGGGTGGAGACTATTCGCCCGTCAGCATATTTGTCGGCTATCGCCAAAATTTCTTGCGTTACCCATGCATAATCGTCAGCATGTAAACGCATCATGGAAATATCATCCTCCTCGTGGGCATCAAAACCAGCTGAGATAAAAATGATTTGGGGCGCAAATTGATGCAATGCTGGTAACCAACGTTGTGTGATGGCTTCACGAAATTGTTCGCCACCGGTGCCAGCAGGTAAGGGTACGTTAATGATGTGATCACTAACAGTATCAGCGCCAACGCCCGGATAAAAGGGATGTTGAAAGCTTGAACAAAGCATCACTCGTGGCTCATCCGTAAAAATGGCTTCGGTGCCATTGCCATGATGAACGTCAAAATCCACAATGGCTACCCGATTAAGTCCATATTCTTCAATGGCATGTGCAGCACCAATAGCCACATTATTAAAAAAGCAAAACCCCATAGCACGATTACGTAGGGCATGATGTCCAGGTGGGCGTACATTACAAAAAGCCACTTTATGTTGATTAGTTAACACTAAATCGGTGGCGTGAACAAGAGCACCAGCCGCACGCAAAGCAGCTTGTGGTGTTTGCGGAGTTAGTAAAACATCAGGATCAAGATAGATAGAGCCCTCAGTATAATCAACAATTTTATCAATCAGTTCAACGCCATGCACCCGTGCCAATTGTTGGCGCGTGGCTAAGGGCGCATCATAATGGCGCACAAAATTCATGAGCTGAAAAGCCCTCATTTGATCTTCGATGGCATTAATTCTGGCAGCGCTTTCTGGGTGTCCAGTACCCATGTCATGGCGTAAACAATCGGAATGGTGAAGATAGGCTATGGGCATGCTTAGTTTTCTTTTATGTTAAATTTTAATTATAAAAACACACAGCTAGTACTCTGTCAAGGTTAAATGCCCCGTTTCAGTTGTGTATTGTCCAAAACAATTTATTGCATTTGTTAATGTAGTCAAGTATCATATTTTCTTTAAACAATCTATCTGAAATTGCACCAACAAAGGAAAAAAAATGTCAACAAAGCAAGAATCCCCAGAATCCCTAGACAGACGCAAACTACTCATTGGCGCAGGCGCTATTATATCAGCCGCCAGTGCAGGCACAGTTTTGGCTGCAGATGGTCATCAAATGCACTCAGGACATCAGATGGACACTGGGCTTGTAGATACTGCACTTAATTGTGTCAAAAATGGTCATGCATGCATTGATCATTGCCTTCAATTATTTAAAGTTGGGGATACATCCGTTGCTGAATGTGCTGATAAGGTACAGGAAATGCTCGCCATGTGTACAGCACTTTCTCAATTGGCATCCTATCAATCGCGCCATTTAAAATCTCTCGCCAGGGTGTGTATTGATGTGTGCTTAGATTGCGAAGTCGAATGTCGCAAACATGCATCAATGCATGCTGTATGTAAAGCTTGCGCGGATGCTTGCGCAGAGTGTGTTGAGGCATGCCATAAAGTGATTAGTGCATGTGATAAATAGCCAAACATGACAGGAAATAAAAGACTTGTCCCTAAATAATTTTGAACTGTGATTCTTATGATTGATTTGAGGAAAAAATCCGCATTAGCACCCTCATAATAATCAATCACATAAATCACAGTTCAAATTAAATGTAATCTGTTTTAATCCTTATCCAACTGCTGACTAAGCAAAGCCTGCAAAGGAGCAATCATATCCATTGGCAACGGAAAAACAATGGTATGACTCTTACTTTCTGCTGCAATATCATTCATTGTCTGCAAATAGCGCAATTGCAATGCTTGAGGTTGCTTAGATAAAATATCTGCCGCCTCCTGCAATTTATGCGAAGCTTGAAGTTCACCATCTGCATGAATCACCTTGGCACGACGCTCACGCTCTGCCTCCGCTTGACGGGCAATGGCTCGAATCATGTTGTCGTTTAAATCCACATGCTTGATTTCCACATTGGATACTTTAATACCCCACGCATCAGTTTGTTTATCCAACAATTCTTGGATATCCTTATTAAGCTTCTCACGTCCTGAAAGCATATCATCCAATTCATGTTGCCCTAAAACAGAACGTAGCGTGGTTTGAGCCAATTGACTTGTTGCCAATTGGAAGTTTTCCACTTGAATAATCGCCTTATCTGGCTCAAGCACCCGAAAATAAACCACCGCGTTGACTTTGACTGAAACATTGTCCCGCGAAATCACATCTTGACTGGGCACATCCATCACCACAGTACGTAGATCAACCTTGACCATTTGTTGAATGCCAGGGATGATAATAATCAATCCAGGACCCATAACAGCCTGATAACGCCCCAAGAAAAAAATGACGCCACGCTCATATTCGCGCAAAACTCTGATAGAATAAAACAAAATGGCGGCAACGAAAAAAACAATACCAATTGTAAATTCAAACATAGTCAAAATACCTTTGTTAAACAGCCTCAACCTTAAGAACCAACCCATCCATACCTGTAATTCTAACGCGCTGTCCAGGTGCGATGTTGGTTGGCGCTACCGCATTCCAAGTTTCACTGTGGACATACACACGTAACCGTCCACCCTCATTTTCCAAACACTCACCTTCCACCCCTAACATCTCCTCTCGTCCACTTTGCAGCGATCGCGAGCGCATTTTGATCAACATATTGATGACCCAAACAAAAAGCACCACAGTCACCACACTCACGCCGGCAATAAGGGGACGCGATATTGTATAATGGGTCATGTATGATATATGATATTCGTCACCTAAGCGTTTGAGTTCTGCTGCAAATTGTTCTATTTTTTCCAAGTCCAATGCGCCACTAAAATTTTTCCATTTTGGTATCAATTGATCCAATTTTTCCATCAATGAGGGAAGTTTTTTTCGCTCAAAAGGAGTCAGATTGTTCAGGGAGTCTACCGTTTCAGTAAGCGGTTTAACTGGCTGATTCGTATGCTTTAGATAGTATGACAGTTCGCTCATGAGCTTTGATATTTGAACAGGTTTGAACAAACAACCATCAAAGTCATGCGCCTCTAGTTTTGAAGGTTCATCTAAGACAGAAGCCGTTAAAGCGATCACCGGTATATTTTGGGTACTCGGATTTTTTTTCAACTGCTTAGTCGCCTCATAACCATCCATGACTGGCATTCTTATATCCATTAAAATAAGATCCGGTTTATATTCCTGCGCAAAAAGTAAACCTTTTTGACCTTCATCTGCTTCTATTATCTCCAAATTCACTTGAGATAAAGATTCCTTGATGACATCGCGGTTGGATTCAATATCATCCACAACCAATATTTTGGCCGGATCAAAAAAAATCGTTGACACATTGTTATCTTTTTTCACAGCAGGAACCACATCAGAAACCTTAACATTCCGCAAGGTGATTTCAAAAATGCTCCCCTTATCGACTTGACTTTTGAGGGAAATATGACCATTCATCATTGAGACCAACCGTTTAGTGATGGCGAGTCCGAGTCCAGTACCACCATACTTTCGGGTGCTTTGACCATCCTGTTGTTGGAAAGCCTGAAAAATATTTTCTTGCGAATCGAATGGAATGCCGATGCCAGTATCCTCCACTGCGAGGATTAAATCGACGGCGTCATTCTCTTTGTGACATTGACGGGCGCTTAGTTTTATGTACCCTTGCTCAGTGAACTTGACCGCATTACTTATCAGATTGAGTAATACTTGTCGTAAGCGGTTTTCATCCAATTCCAGTGCGGGTGGCAACATTTCATCCATTTCTATTCTGAATTCTAACCCTTTTTCTGCCATTTTGAGGGTAAACAATTGTTCTAATTCCGCAAAAATGATTTTCGGATCAATCGCTTCCAACTGAATGTCTAGCCGCCCTGCTTCAATTTTTGCCAGATCAAGTATATCATTAATCAAAGTCAATAGCGTTTTACCAGCCGTTTGAATTGAGGACAGATAACTTTTCTGCTTTTTATCTGTGACCATTTTTGAGAGCAGATCAGAAAAGCCAATCACCGCGTTCAGGGGGGTACGAATTTCATGGCTCATGTTGGCTAAGAATTCGCTTTTAGCACGGTTGGCGGATTCAGCCGCTTTTTTGGCTTCTCTCAATTCTTGTTCCGCTTTTTTGCGCTCGTTGATTTCTTCTTGAAGCTGTTTATTGGTATTTTTTAAATTGATGGTGCGCTCTGTTACCCGCTCTTCAAGCTTTTTTTGTATGAGGCTGACCATTATGTGCGTTTTGACTCGTGCTAACACTTCTTCTAACGAGAATGGTTTAGTGATGTAGTCGATACCTCCAACTTGAAAAGCCTTGACTTTATCAACAGTATCGTTCTGTCCACTCAGAAAAATCACGGGAATTTCTTGATAGTGTTCCGAAGCTTTCAGTTGTTGACAAACATCAAACCCGTTCATGTCTGGCAGATTAATGTCCAGTAAAATCAAATCTGGCAATTTATTTTTTATTGTGTCGATGGCAGCCTTAGCATTGAGCGCAATCCGCAGTTGGTAACCCTTTTTTTTGAGTACATCTAAAAGGAAACGGATGGCGGCTGGCTCGTCATCGACAATCAAAATATTTCCCTCAGAGGGTTCTAAAATCGATTGATTGTCCATATTTATTAAGTAGCGAATCATAAGTTTTCAGGTATTTTAGAGTCCAAAGCAGCGCTTTGGGAAACTTAAGCCCAAAGCGCTGCTTTGGACTCCAAAATACGGTAAAATTTGTGAACGGGTACTTAGAATTTTTCTAAGTTTTTTCTCAATTTAGGAAAGGTCTTTAACAGGTTTCTAATTTGTGCAGATTCGAAATTTTGAGCCAATTCACACAATTCTTCACCATAATGGGTGATAGCTGATATATGATATTGTTCACCTAAACCTTTAAGCTCATTCGCAAATTTTTCGATCTGATCCAAGTACAACGCGCCACTAAATGTTTCCCATTCCGGCATCAGTTGCTCCAGTTTTTCCATCAATTCTGGAAGCTTTTCTACTTCATAAGGCGTGAGATTGCTCAGAGTATCAACTTGGCCTGTCAGTGGCTTGGCAGTGTGCTTTAAATAATGTGAGAGTTCGCTTATGAGGTCTGATATTTGCACAGGTTTGAACAAACAACCATCAAAGTGATACGCCTCAAGTTTTTCTTGTTCATTTAAGACAGAGGCTGTTAAAGCGATCACCGGTATATTTTGGGTACTCATATTCTCTTTCAACCGCTTGGTCGCCTCATATCCATCCATGATTGGCATTCTCAAATCCATTAAAATCAGATCAGGGTGATATTCCTGTGCAAAAAGGAAGCCATTTTGCCCATCATTGGCTTCTCTCACCTCGAAGTTCATTTGGAATAAGCATTCACTGATGATATCACGGTTGGATTCAACATCATCCACAATCAATATTCGGGCAGGTTCAAATGAAATCGCTTCAACATCAAAACGCTCTTCCGTTTTCGTGGCGACTGCTACGTTAGAAATTTTCACATCCTGCAAAATGATTTCAAAAATGCTCCCTAAGCCGACTTGACTTTGGATGGAAATCTGACCATTCATCATATCAATTAATCGTTTGGTGATAGCGAGTCCTAATCCAGTACCACCATACTTTCTGGTACTTTGACCATCCACCTGCTGGAAAGCCTCAAAAATCTTATCTTGCTGATCTTTGGGAATACCAATGCCAGTATCCGCCACTGCAATCATTAAATCAACGGTGTCATTAAATGATTTTGAAACGTGGAGCCTAACGCTGATTTGCCCTCGTTCAGTAAACTTGATGGCATTACTGATCAGATTGAGTAGGATTTGTCGTAAACGATTTTCATCTAATACCAGGGCAGGTGGTAACCTCTCATCAATTTCTACTATAAATTCTAGCCCTTTTTCTGCTATTTTGAGGGTAAACAATTGTTCTAACTCAAAAAAAATGATCCTAGGATCAATCGCTTCCAACTGAATGTTTAGGCGCCCTGCTTCAATTTTAGCGAGATCAAGTATGTCATTAATCAAAGTCAGCAGCGTTTTGCCAGCCGTTTGAATTGAGGACAGATAACTTTTTTGCTTTTTATTGGTCACCATTTTTGATAACAGTTCCGAAAAGCCAATCACCGCATTCATCGGTGTGCGGATTTCATGGCTCATGTTCGCCAAAAATTCGCTTTTGGCACGGTTGGCGGCTTCTGCGGCTTCTTTGGCTTGTTTTAATTCCTCTTCAACTTGTTTGCGTTTCGTGATATCTTGAATTTTGGCGAGAAAAAAACTCACCTCTCCTTTTTCATTATAAAAACATGAAGCCGCGACATGTCCCCAGATTATTTTTCCGTCTTTTCTAATGTAGCGCTTTTCTAGTGAGACTTCACGATTTAAGGTTTTTTTTAGCCGTTTTTGAGAGAGCGCATCTTGATAGGTAATATCACCAACCTTTAACTTGAGCAATTCTGATTCAGTGTAACCCAACATTTGGCAAAAAGCGGCATTAGCTCTCTTAAAATAAAACGTTGGAGAAACAATAACCATGCCAATAGGACCTTCTTCAAACATTTTGCGAAATCGTTCTTCGCTTTGTTGTAATTTGAAGTGCGCCTCTTTTAACAATTCGGCAACTTGAGCAATTTGAGCAAAATCACCTTTAATATCAGCGATTTTTTTATTAAAATTACCATTTATAATGGCTTGTAAATCTTTGACAAGGAACACGAGCGGCATTGTGACAAAACGTTGTATCACAATCCAAACGAAAATATAAATCAATATGAAGGCACTCAAGTGGATAATAAGAGGCTGTTTTGGAAAAAAATGAGAGAAGACTCTTTACCTTTTCAGAAAA
>CAYFOB010000074.1:0-11635 GCA_964344525.1 uncultured Thiomargarita sp. | reverse complement strand
TCATCTGGATTTGAGAATCATTATACCAGACAAAATGAGATTGACAAGGTACTAGGTACTTATTTATTCTGTTAAAATATCCGTTTGAGCAACAAACAACCATTTTTCAAGAGATTCCGTTATGAAAATTTGTTTCATTATGTATCCGTGGACAAAAATCGACCCGGAAACCGACTCAACCTTGCGGCTGATTCATGAAGCGGCATCGCGTGGGCACACAGTGGGCATGACAACTGCTCACAATCTCACCATCAGGGATAGTGTCACCAGTGCGTTTTGCAATATTATCACTGGTAAAGAATCGTGCAGTAAAAATATTGTCTCCTTTTATCGTCAAGTGGAGTTCAAAAAACATCGGTTTCCATTAGCGGGTTTTGATAGCATCTTTATGCGTGCCAATCCGCCACTTGATACCTTGGCACTCAATTTTTTGGATTCCATTTCGTCAGAGGTGTTCATCATTAATGACATCAACGGCTTGCGCGTTGCGAATAACAAGTTGTATACCGCGTCATTCCAAGACAGTGCCAACCAGTTCATTCCAAAGACGTATGTTTCCAAAAATCGAGAGTATCTGGAACAAGTGTTGCTGGAATCTGAACAAGACAAAATGATCATGAAACCGCTAAACAGTTATGGAGGGCGCGGTGTGATCGTCATTGAAAAACGGGCGATGCAAAATGTTCGTTCGTTGCTGGATTTTTACATTGGGGAAGACGAGAAGAAGAATTATGTGATTTTGCAGGAGTATGTGGAAGGTGCTGAAAAAGGGGATATTCGCATTTTGATGCTGAACGGAGAAGCGATTGGTGCCATGCACCGTATTCCGTCAAAAGACGATGTCCGCTCCAATGTCCATGCCGGTGGTACTGTCGTCAAGCACAGTTTAACGCCACAGGAAAAGAAACTGTGCCGGCATATAGGCCCCAAACTGGTACGTGATGGCTTGTATTTTGTCGGTATTGATGTCATTAATGGCAAATTGATCGAAGTCAACGTGTTAAGTCCAGGCGGCATTGCCAGAATTAATGCGCTCAATCGGACTCGCTTACAAAAACCCGTCATTGATTTTATCGAGAGTGTTGTTAGTGCTAAAGAACTTGTGCATAGTCGGAAAACGGAGTATAAAAAGGTGATTGAAGATGCAGAATCTGTCTGAATTGGACATTGTGGCCAACATTGAAAAGGGTAAAATTTTCGAGGCCCTTTCCCCTGAGGGTTCATTCGCCATTAAAATCGTAGATTATGTCCCTTATGTTTGTGCGGCGATCCATCATGGACACCAGTTACGTCCAGAATTAACCGCAAAGTGCGCGTTGACAGAAGCAGAACGGTTGTATGAAGAAGATCCTTATACTGGAGATTTTATTGCCTCCATGCCCATCACGTTGATTGCACTGGATTCACGTTATGAATATGATCTGAATCGCCCACCTGAACAATGCGTGTATGAAACGGCTTGGGGGAAACCGGTTTGGAATCAATCGCTTAATGCTGATGAACGCGCTTTGAGTCAAGCCAAACACCAGAGCTATTACCGCATTTTGCGAGCGTTGGTGTCTCAATTGGAACGCCGTTTCAAAGCGTGTGTGATATACGATGTTCATTCCTATAACTACAAACGGATTGAGTCACCAGATACGCCCACCTTTAACATCGGTACCAGTCAAATTGACGAAACCAAATGGCAGGCGGTGATTGAGCATTTTCTGGACAAACTGGGCAAAACGGCCTTGCCAAATATTGACGTGAGAGCGGCTAAAAATGAAGTCTTTCAAGGAAAAGGGTATTTAGCCACGTTTGTGAAATCCCATTTTACCAAAACGCTGGTATTACCGACAGAAATCAAAAAAGTTTACCTGGATGAAAATTCTGGAGAAGTGTTTCCGCTCGTATTGACAGAACTGAAGGCGGGAATGAAAGAGGCTATTCTGTATAATGCGGCTTTTTTTGTGCGAAGATACACGAATAAGCGAATCGTGCATCGTCATGATTTGTTAGCTTCCAAACTTGAACCTGGGTTGAAGAAGATTGATCGTGAGTTGTATCAGTTCGCTAAGGGAATTGAGACGTTGCTCTATATTAATCCCATCAATATTAATCAGGAAAAGAAACGTTTTTTTGCGAAAAAGTTTAATTACACACCGGATTTTAAGTACCGACAACTGAAAATCGATCCCTATCAGTTTCGGGAACGACTTTATCGCTTGCCGATTGATAACATTCAGGACATCAGCATTCACCACCTGTATCGTTCCGTGATTGACGCTTATGCCAGTAAGATTGATTTGCTCACCACCATTGCAACCGAGCATTTCCGGTATAACTCCTTCCGTTACTATGGTGTACCTAGCCAAGCCGATATTGAGAATGCCAAGTTTATTTTATATGCCAGTGATATGCCGGAAGAGTTATCCGTGTCCCAAGAATTTGGGGCTGTAGAAGCCAAACAGGCCTTTTTTCGGGCTTTAAATGATTACGAGATTAACTGTCAAGTCGAAATATCGTCCCGCATTGCGGCAGGGGCTATGGTTGATAATACCAAAAATGCGATTTTGATCAATAAAACTTGGACAGGTTCTGAAAAAGAATTGAATGCTTTGATACACCACGAACTGGGTGTGCATTTGGTGACTTCAAAAAATGCTGAACGGCAAGCGTTGAAGGTGTTTAAATTGGGGTTACCTGGCAATACGCATACACAAGAAGGTTTGGCTATTTTTAGCGAATATTTGTCGGGTAATTTGACACTCCCCAGACTCAAAATCCTTGCGTTACGTGTGATGGCGGTAGATATGATGGTTAATAACTACAATTTTTCGCGCACCTTCCAAGCGTTGGTAGAGGATTATCAAGTGCCACCAGAGCAAGCCTTTAACGTGACGGTTCGCGTTTATCGAGGCGGCGGATTTACCAAGGATTTCTTATATTTAAGAGGGATTAGAGATGCCCTTTCTTATTATCAGAAACCCCAGAGCAAGAATTTATTTATTGGCAAAACCTCGTTTCAATTTTTGGGTATTATTAATGAGTTAATTTCAAGAAATATTGTGACGGCTCCCAAGTATCTGCCACTATCATTATCTATGCCAAAGATAGACAATCCCATCCTTGATTATCTTCTGCGTTCGATTCGCTAATATATCTGCCACTATCATTATCTATGCCAAAGATAGATAATCCCATCCTTGATTATCTTCTGCGTTCGATTCGCTAATATCTGGCATCCAAGATTTATCTTGGAACAACGTCATATCCAAGATAAATCGGTTCTCTGGTAATTTGCGTGGTAAGTCGATAAAAAAAGTACAACGAATTTGGAAATGAACGAATAGTATAGTACGAAAGAATTTGGAAATGAACGAATTGACGAAGACGAAAAGAAATTTTTGACTCGTCTAAAATATTAAAAACCTTTATGTGTACCTGTCGTGAGGTATACATATTGGTGACTCACCACGTAAATTATCAAAGAGTCAAAATTTCCCTACCCTACGCTTGCTAATAAAGTGTCAAGTGTATAGATTCAATTGGGGAATTTTAATTTCAATTCGTGTGAGTTTTAGTTTTGGGTGTCATTTGGAGTTCAAAGCAAAAATCCGCCACTTCGCTGCGCGAAGAACTCCGGAAAATCGTTTTTTTTAAACATCTATCACTTTTAATGACACCCTTTAGTTTTCTATTTTGTTGACATAAAGGGCTGTAATGAAGAGATTTTTTAACATTTTAAGAACACTGTTAGGGACGAATAAAATTCTCTCTCAGGAAAGGGCTGAAGTTTTAAACGACGCTACCATAATAGAAAATTAATCAATGAGAAGTTTTTTTTTGCAATAATCCTAATATTCGAGGTTGAGATTATGGTCAAATTTTTTCTGATATTCCAACAATTGGCTTCAGCACTTACGGTGAAGAATATATTGGACATGTCAATCAGACCTCGACGATGTTGGTTTTTAAATGAATAATGATTGGTTCTCTACATACAAATACCATTTCTTAAAAAAATGGTATTTGTGCTTAGGAATGAATAATTTTCCTATCATTTTCCGATTTATTTCTGGAATTAGTATTCTTTTGCGTTATTTGCCAAATCAGGACAAGCGAAATAAAATTTTGGAGATGTTGGATGATGGGCGCTTTTTTGATGCAATTGAGTGGGCGGATTTTGTTGAGAAATCTCGGAATCAATAACGAAACTTTAGATATCATTCATCCCATGGAGTCAACTAACTATGCGACATTTTAATTCTTATGGTCCTGTTGATTGTCAAGCGCATTTTTGTGTTCCACGCCAAGAATTGATTACACAAGGTGTTGAACAACTGATTGGTTACCCTGAGGAGAAAGGGGGGCATTATTTCACCATTTGGGCACCACGTCAAACCGGAAAAACTTGGCTGATGAGACAAATTGAGCGGACGATTGCTCAGCAATATCCAGAAAAATTTGCTATTTTGGTTTTTTCACTTGGTGGATTAAGAGGGATGAGTTTTTCAGAACAAACAACGAATTTCCCTGAAGCTTTTGGACGCTTGATCAAAAACAGTTTTCCAGCACAACCTTTTGTCAACAATTGGGAAGATTTTTCTCAGTTGTTTTCAAAAAACGAGGGATTATGGGATCGTCCCTTGATTTTGTTAATTGATGAAGTCGATACTATTCCACTCGGTTTAATAGACTTAATGGTGGCACAATTTCGTGAAATGTATTTGAATCGTCAAAACAATTGGCTACATGGGCTGGCATTGGTTGGTGTTCGCGCAGTATTGGGCATTGAAAGTCAACGCGGTTCTCCTTTTAATATTCAAAAATCTTTGAAAGTGCCCAATTTAACTTATGAAGAAGTCAAAGAATTATATCGTCAATACATTGATGAAAGTGGGCAACAGATTATCGCTGAGGTGGTGGATAAAATTTATGATGTAACGAAAGGGCAACCGGGGATCGTTTCATGGTTTGGAGAGCTGCTCACTGATCAATATAATCCGGGCACAGTGATTGATATGAGCACTTGGGAACGGGTTTGGCAGAAAGCCAGATTTATTGAACCCAATAATACGGTGATGAATTTGATTGCCAAAGCTCGGATGCCTGAATATCAAAATTTTTTAATCAAACTGTTTGCTAACAATAATATCCCTTTTTCTTTTCATCATAGCTTGTGCAGCTATCTCTATCTTCATGGCATTATCAAACCCAAAGAACTGCATCAAGTCAATGGAAAACAAGAAATTTGTCGCTTTGCTTCGCCTTTTATTCAGGATTGTTTATATTATGCACTGATGGATGAAATCGTTGGTGACAAAACACCAATACTTCCCCTACAGCCGCTAGACGATTTGGCAGATGTCTTTATTGGCAATGCGCTTAATCTACCCGCTTTGCTAACCAGATATAAAGATTATTTGACTCGTCTGAATGCGCGAGGTATTAATCCTTGGAAAGAACAACCGCGTCGAAAAACCGATTTTCACTTAACCGAATGGGTGGGACACTTTCATTTATTTAGCTGGCTTAAGGAAGCCCTTCAAGAGGATTGCATCGTGAGTCCAGAATTTCCCACTGGTAATGGTCAAGTTGATCTCCATCTTCGTTGTGGTAATCAACGGGGTATTATTGAAGTCAAAAGCTTTGTCAAAAAATCTCAACTTAAATCGTATCAAGAACAAGCGGCTGATTATGCCAAGAATTTAGGACTGGGTAGCGTCACAATTGCGTTATTTATTCCGGTGCTTGATGAAACGGTGCTTGAGCAATTGTCAACGACTGAAGTGATTAATGGGATTGAAGTGATGGTTGTGGCGATTGGATGGGTTTAGGAACAAAAGAAAAAGAGTTCGGTTATCTGTTTTCTAACATCTGCTAGGGAACGTTCCAAGCGACTTATCATGTTAGGATACCTTCATTTGGGATTATTGAATAAATGATTTAAGCCTGCACAGCTATAGCTATTTGTATTCAATGTTGTCAAGAGTCCAAAAGCGTCCATCGTTACGCACTTGATCAGCTTTCAAGCGACGTAACAATGAAAGTACCATCAAATCATCATAACTTTAAGTCAACCCTAAGCTCAACTGGAATCTGGCTTAAGATAGGTAATAATTCTTCAGCCTCATTTGGAATGAGGAAAAAAACTTTTCTTTTTTTGGCAGTCTTTATCATTTCTTGTCCATTTATTTTTATGAGTACCGCCAAAATAGCCGTTATTGGTTCCACACTGCGTAAAGACAACATATTAGAATATTCTTGATTTTTTTCTACTTTTTGGCTAAAGTCTTGAAATTTGAGTTTTGCCAAAGATAAATACTTTTCTATAGTAATCGCCGTGCGTCTCAAATCTGATGGAATGTCGATTAAGTCCCATTTTTCTTTTATAAATTCATAGATTTTGATTCTTGATTCAAGGATTTTATCTTCTTCAAAGTCTAAGATTTCATCAGCTAAATCTAATCGATTCATTAACCCCTCTGCCATTTCAAATAATGCCCTTAGTTGAGCTGCCAATCGAATTTGGCGAGCGGTTTGTTTGTCTCCTTTATAAAGAATATCATGGGTTGCTTTGGCAATTGCATATTGTAGTAGTGTCTTGAGTTGCAATTCAAATTGTAACTGGTGAATGATTCCCTCCTTTTCAAATTTTTCTTTTTTGAGTGAAATGATGAAATGGACATCATCATACTCAAAATGAGTTGGTTTTTTGAGACGGTTTCTGATCACTTCTCTCTGCTCAAATTTGTAGTTAATTTCCGCCTCGATTTTAGGAAATAAAGTACGATTGGGTACAACAATCGTACCAGCAAAAATATCATTACACTCAAAAAGGGGTTGTTTTATTTCACCTTTCTGCAATTTAGCAGTCAAACTTTCGGCGGACTTGATGCGATACTGAAAAAAACCATTTTGACTTTGAGCTATTTTAGTTAAAACAGGTACTGCAACTTTTTCTAGTTGGTTAAATAAAGGCGCATATTCTGCCAAAAAGCTAGACACTTCAATGGGAATTTTCATAAAACAATCACCGAACGTATCACTTCAGCCCGTTTTTTCCGACTACTAACACTATTGGTATTACTTTGGGCATGTTTAGAGTAAGTTTTCCCTTCTGCGGTTGAACCAGATTTAATTTTTTCGGCGAGTTTTAAAAGCGCTTTTTGACTTTCATCAATTTTAATAATGCCACCTTCATTATGAATTTCTCTAATTGCTGCCCATAAGCTATAGATATCAACCTTTTTACCAAAGGGCGCATTTGAGGTATGAGAACAATTCAATGCTTTGATCACTTCAAGAATGCGTTCAAACGCTTCATAAAGTTGAGTTTCATTAGGTATTTCATCATCATATTGGGCATAAACGTCATCAAGGATTTCTTTGCCATTTTGAATGCCCTTTTCTGTTAGCACGATTAATTCAGACACAAATTCTATATCGGACATCCTATCACGATTTGTGCCGATAGCAGAGTTTTGGAACCAAGGATTTTTAGTCCAAGTTTCACAAAAATTGATAAATTTTCCAGAATAGCGAGCATGTCTTAGTTCTTGTGCATTGAGTTTGGCAACATTTCTATTGAGTCTATCAAAGGTTTCATTGATTTCATTTGATGAAGCATTCCCCAGTTCCTCAATCATAATCTGATAATCTAAGAACCGTCTCTGAATATTTTGGGGTAAATCAAGAAAATATTTTTCTGAGAGTTCAGGTTCAATTTGATTTTCACCAGTCCCAAATTCACCATCCAGAAACATAAAAATGGTTGTTAACCTTTGTTTACCATCAACCACTTGATAAATGACATTATTGTGTTCATCATAATCTTTCATTAAAAAGAGAGTGGGACTTGGATAATTATGGATAATGGTATCCACAAAAAATTGTCGGTATTTTAAGCTCCAAACACTTCGACGTTGGTATTTGGGGTTTAAATCCAATTTTTCCATTTTTCTGAGATCAACAAACCAAGAAATTGATTGTGTTTTAGGTCTTCTTTCCACGAGTGTTTTCCTTTTAACAGTTTTTCAAACTGATACGTTTTAATGCTTAGTTTACCTTGTTCACGTGCTTCAGACAACGCAGCGCTTAATTCATCAAATCAAATTACGTTTGTTCATTAATCCAAGCCTCCACAAAATCTTTTAACTGACGCTTTTGATCAGAAGATAAATCTTCCATCTCATTTAAATTGCTTTCCGTAAAAATCAGAAAACTTGAACGTTCAAAGTATATTCAATTGCAATTAAAGTACTTTGGCTCACGTGGATAAACGGATTTATATCCTGCACTAGGCTAATCCGTTTATCCACGTGAGCCAAAGTACTCAATTTTGTACTTTAACCAATCGGGAAACGCCTATCTATAAAATTCGCATGACGAATCTTTGATTTTTTTATCACCCACATTTTAGGACTACCCAAGATTATTCTCAAATTTGCCCCACAAAGCAAGATTCACTAAACATCAAAACAAGACTTGCCAGGTTTGGTTTTAATCTGCCAGGTCTTGTTTTAAAGGTAGATATCTTACCAACGCCATGAGTTGTTCAATCGTTTTCAATCCTTGTAAGGTTCCAGTGACTTGGGTCGTGTTGAGTTTGGCGCCTTTGGGATCAGTGTTATCAATACTGGCGAAATAGCACACATTGCCATTTTCGCTAGTGTCAATTTGAAGGCTTGTGTGCTTTTCAGAGTCATCAGTAATCTTTAAGCTGATATCACTGTCTTTAAAACGTGCTGTTTTGCCTTCTTGTACCATGCTATAGTCCCAGCAAAAAAAACTGATGGAGTTCATCACGTCTAAATTATTGATACTCAGTTTTTCTGTTTTGACGCCTTTTGTATCGTCTATGCCTGCATCTTTATGTAGGCGTATGTAAGGAAAGGCGTCCAGTTGTCCAAGTTCTCCAAAATAGATTAAGCCACGTTTACCTTCTTTGGATTCATAAACTGCAGCTAAGTCAAAATCAGCGGCGGTTGTCCACTTTAGGGAAGCCGTTAGTTGTTTGGTGTCAAGAAGGCTTTCTTGATGTTCCATGGTTGACCTCATTTTAATTTGTTAAACGTTTAGAGCATTCTAAATGCTCATTGAGATTTGTCCTTAATTTTAAGAAAGCATCTGCCTGATCTTTCTGATCATCAGTATTTAGGCTTTCACATTTTGTGTGAGTACACAATTCTTTGAGCCCATATTTCTCATGATATGTTGTCTTTACCGTTTTTTCATCACTCAATTGACACAAAGCATCAAATACTTTAACCTTCCTGTCTTCATCTATCAATGTGTTATCGCGTCCATACTCAATAATGTTTCCCAAGAATTGCGCCCTTAGCATGTCATCGTTTGTAAAAAAAGGTAGCTGCTCCTCCATTTTTGGCAAGTTTGGCAAGTTTTTGCTGACTTTATAAACAAAAGATAAAACAGGATAGTTTTCGCTATTCGGCGGCGTAGACAAACCCATATCCAGCTTTGTCATGTTTTGAAAATCCAAAAACACTGTTCTCAATTTTTGTTGTTGGTCGATAATTTGATCAAACTTGCTTTTATCAAAGTCCGCGAGATCACCCAAATAAGCTTGCTGTGATCTATGACTGTCATCCACAAAACTCAATAAAAACGACCAAACATCTGTGCTGTCTAAGTCGCTTAAAACCTGCTCAATTTTGTCTGGATCACTTTCAAAATCACGCAATGCCTGGGTATTATTACAGTGCTTGTACTGTTGACAGATGGCACGATCTAGCTTGATATAGGGATCTTCTTGTGTTATCGGACTTTTGGGTATTTCTTCATTCGGTTGTGTGAGAGCCCAAATACCTAACAATCCCAAGCACAACAGCAATATAATCACTCCATAGATTACTTTAAACCGTTGAGGTGTAGGCAAATCCAAAGGATTTGTATCTGGAACAGCGCTAGGTTTCACAGATAAATCCGATTTTGGATTATTATCATTCCTAGCCATATTTTCCGTTACAAGTTGAACGGCGCTAGGTTTCATAGGTAAATCACTAAAATCTCTTCCCCACTTACTCAATTCTGGATGCTTAATCAAAAGAGCTTGAGTATTTTTCCACTTAATCCGCTGATGCTGAAATACAGACAAATCACTAAAATCCGTTTCCCATTTGCCCAATTCTGGATGTTTAAGCAAAAGCGCTTGATTTTTCCGATCATCCCAATCAATTTTCTCCGTCACAAGCGTCGCCAAATCAGTCAAGCGTTGTTCAAGTTGCTCAAGGATTTGCTGATGCTGAATCTCAGACAGCTTTTTAACATTAATGCCTACTAACACTAATATCTCTTTGCCCGTGCGCCCCGATAGTGGTTGTGCTGTATCGACAGTCACCGCCAGATAATTATCACCTTTCTGGTTCTTACGAGCAGTTGCAACAATTTGGGAAACTTCACTATCTGAAAGGGTGCTATTTGCAGCGGCCAGAAAGCGGTGGTTTAACTTGCCTGCGCGTGGTGTTTCTGCTACTAATTGTGGTTTTGTCATTTTATTCAAGTTTTTCAGCCTCCATCAAAAAACCATTGTTTGTAAATTTATTGATCAGATGTGTTCTATGCCAAGACAGTTGAGCTGCTAAAGATAAATATTTGGGTCGGAGTCCAAGATTTATCTTGGGATTCCCAAACTAAAGTTTGGACTCCTATTTTATGAAAAGCTATGGAAGCTGGCTTCAAAGAGTTGCTCCATAGTCCAATCGCAATCTTGGATTTTTTGCCGTCATCACACTTATTCCTCAATGGGTTCTGTTTTTTTGAGGGGCTCAGTATGACCGTCCGGATAAACCCATACAATCTGGCCATCTCGAATTTCTGTCACACGAAATCCGTGCAGTTTGGCGTTCTTGTATGCCTTGCGGCCAGCCCTAGAAGCAATGGCCTTGAGTTCATCAGTGGTTAAATCTTCGATGTTCTTGCCAGCTACCTGACTTAAATCAACCGGTTTGCTCATTGTCTTGTTCTCAAAATTCCATTGACCATGTTACGCACTCTCGTTCCCAACCTCTGGTTGGGAATGCCTGTAGCGAGGCAGAGCCTCGCGGTTTGCGAAGCAAACCTGATGGGGTAAAATTGATTTTTTGCCACCAACAGGGACGCTGCGCGTCCACGAGGCAGAGCCTCGCCACAGGCATTCCCAACCAGAGGTTGGGAACGAGGATGTGATTGCCGCTACATGTGAAAGTTATTTTTTACCATGCCATGCAGGTAAATTGGGTGCTTTTGGATAGCCTTTAATTAGAATAAAGGCTTTAGCCATCGTTTGTTCCTCAGCTTTCAAGTTGAGTACATAACCCTTGGCGAATTCAGAGACTCGTTTTGTCACTGTACCCTTGCCATTGTCATCATCACCCAACAGATCTTCCTCAACCACTGTGATTTCAACAGTTATTCTATCAGCAGGTGTCGCACTAAAAGCTTGACTGGTGCCAATGTCTGTTGATTGGTTCAAGCGTGATTCAACATCACTGAGAGTAATAACTTCCTGCCCCTGTAAAGAAACGCGAATTTCATTATCATTTCCCTCAGAACCCTCTAGCCAAGTAATCCGCACAAACAATCTCAAGTTGGAAATCGTCGCACTTGTATTGATGCTCTCTAAATAAGCTTTGTACTGAGAAACCTCTGT
>CAYFOB010000073.1:4937-11640 GCA_964344525.1 uncultured Thiomargarita sp. | reverse complement strand
TGTTTCCTATATTAGTACTTAATAATATTTTTATTTACTAACTTGAACATCGAGGTATATCAATACTTTGGAGATCACCTTCGCAGTACAGCATATTTACAGGCATAATGATCCTCCAGGCAAACGACAAGTTTCATTTCTATTGATGATGTTGCTCACCGCCTCGGAGTGAGTTGTCAGAATAAATTGACAAGTCGAACTTATTGAGGGCAGATGACGTATTAAAGATTGTGCAGCGGGTGGATGGAGATTGAGATCAACTTCATCAATCAGCACAACAGAATAGGCAATTTGCCGTCGGACAACTTCATATATAAATGGAATAATGGATTGTTCTCCGGCTGACATTTCCACAATATCATAAGTGCGATATCCATCACTGAGTACAAAGCATTCTTCTTCTTCTGTGGGTGATTCAAAACTAGGCATACTTTCAATGCCAACAAAGGAACGTCCCAAAAAAATATTTTTGTAAAGGGTTTCCAATTCTTTTAAATAGTCAGGTTGTCGGCGTTTCCATCTAATCAGATGTTCACGTAAACGACCAACACCCGATTCAAAAGACATTTGCCTTTTACTTTCTTTTGGACTTTCGCCATGATTTTCTGAATAGCTATTGGCACCCAAATTACGAAATTGATCAAACCAGAAGATACCAGGCAATTTTGAAAACCATGAACGCACTGACCTATCTCCTGACCAAAATAAACTTTTCGCATAGTAACGCCCCTGAAATTGTGAGCGTTCTGCTGGCGTATTATCACCGACTTTCCAATAATCCCCCATCAAAATCAATTGAGTGATAGGGTTGTCTGTGGGCTTAATAAATTCATGTTCCGACTGGAATTCCTTTGACTGTGCCTCATACCATTTTTCTATCACCATGCGAGTTGCTTCAATTTCTTCATTTTCAAATGAAACTTCCAATTGAATACGTGGATTACCCCATTTCCAGAAACGCCCAGGCAAAAATCCGAGCCAATCAAAGTCATAAATACTTTGAATTTGCCGGGTTGCTAACGCCAATGGAAGTGCAATGGCTTGCAATAGTGTCGTTTTCCCTGTGCCATTATCACCCAATATGAGAAATTGGTTACTCACCTCTTCAAGCGTTTTGTGCTTGAAGGAGACTTCAAGGTTGTCAAATAGCTTAAAATTTTGAATAGAGATAGATTCTACTTTCATATAAAATACCTTTTGTAGTTAAAAGGGGCTTATCCGTGGCTTTAACTAGAATTTCCCACGCCTACCCAATCTTCTTTCCTGCTCCTCCCTAAGCTGGCGGAGATAATCCATCCGCTCTTCTGCTGATGCTTTTGCTCGTTCTGATTCTTTGAGTAGGCGGCGATAATCCAATCTTTCTAAGCGTTGTTTCGACTCAGCACGGGTTTCATCTTCAATATCAGCACCTAATACAGCTAAAAATTGTCTGGCAAATTCTTCAACACGAAGCGAACTTTGCTGGAGTAATTCCATTGTGAGCTCATATTTAGAGCGTGCAAATTCAATGAAACAGGTTTCAATTGTTGAAACCGTTTCCATCTTCAACAATATTGAAAAAGTCTTTTTAAGCCCTTCATTATCAAGCCCTGCAACCGTCAAAGCTAAACGTTGCTGAGAGGCGTCGTCAAGTGCATTGACTAAGCTCAGAAAGTCTTTGGGTGCGATAAAATCCAGTGCCATATCGCGATAGTGATCAGCAAGCCGTGCATGGACTAGCGCAATATCTACTTTTTGTTGCCCCTTTTCCACGATATAATCCTGATAACATTCTTCAAGTAATGAGAGATCAATCGCTAATGACGAATCATCTGGGCCTTTAATAATTTCTTTGGGTACTTCTTTGTTAGGTTTAAAAATTTTAGATAATTGCATGTTTGCTGATTCTTAGAAAAAAGTGCCTGTGTCAATTTTGCCGCTAATTTTGGAAAATCTGCCATTTCTTCAATGCGAATTACGGTTGCCCCAGCAGCTTGATAGCGGGCATCATTCAGCGCCCTAAAAGCATGTAGCAATAGAATAAGTTGTTGAGAGGATTGAATTGCCTCTCCCAAAATGCCTGCGGCTAGTTCGTATTCATCATAATTGTGATCAAAGTCGTTATCGCTAATGATAATGCGAATGGGTTGTTCATTGCCACACTCAATCACTGAACTTTGTAATTTTTCAAAGGGAAATCTGGTGCCTGAACCGATATAGTGCATCAAAAAGCGCGACAATTCAATTTCTGAGCGGCACCATTGCCAATAAGCCACATGATCAGAGGAATATAATAATGCCCGTGCGCGTCCCCCTGCACGAATCGCACCCATCACAATAATTTGAGAAGCTAATGTCATGGCATTGTGAGTATGGCGCGGATCAGGCATGGAGCCACTGACATCTAAATAAATTTCAACCTTGGGCTGCCAAAGCGGAACATCGTAGCCTTCAACTTCGGCTATTTTGTTACGCTTGAAGGGTAACGCTGCGCCCAGTTTGTCTCCACGATAGAGTAAGGTTGTTAACCAGTCAATATCTTGTACAGCATCTTGGGGTTCCCATTCATCAATGCTGGTGGGAACAACGGCTTCTCCCAATGTGCGTTGTGGTGGCGGATGAACTAAATAACGTTCTGCTTGTTGGCGATAATAGGCTGCCATAATTTCTGGCACTTGATCAGCCGCTCCCTGTTGAAGTCCGGGCAATCCCATGATCCGACGTTCAAGGCTATCTTTGCCAAACAGAGATTTTCCCTCTTTTTCATCAATCCAGCCTTCAGCAAGGGCACGGCGAATGGCCTCTTTTTCACGCGCGCTAGGGCTTAATGCCTCCGCCCAATCTTCTGGCGTGGGATCATCTGCCGCGCATTGGTAGGGATTAAGATTTTCTGGAAATTTCAAGTAGGGTGGCTTGATGTAGCGGCAAACAATGGAAATAAAGTAAAGAAATTGAGTATAAATGTTGGGACCCAGATTGAAGAGATTTTGGGATAATAATTGTGCATCGGCGCGGTAGCTTGAATAATGTTTTTCAAAATTGGCTAATGCTGTCCCCATCAATGCCCCTGGTTCTGTTTGCCAAAGTTCTTCGTAAACGGCTAAATAAAATAGAAAGGCGGGATCATTAAGCGAGTTGTCATCAAAGGCTTGATAAATACGAATGAGTTGATTGCGTTGCGTGTGCCCAATATGTTCGTTAATCATAAGATCAGTGAATAGATTAATTAACGAATATTTTTCAATTGGGATCAGGGATTTTTCTAACAAGCGTAAACGGGCTTGGACGGCAAGTGTTCCAGGATAGCGCACATGATGTCCTATTTCGTGCGCCAACAGCGCTTCGACACAATCTTCGAGTCCTTTTTCTTTGATGGTATTGTGGTTAAGCGTGACTTGTCTGTTACCTAAATGAATTTGGGCAATGCTGTGTTGGTGTGAATCGTCTTTAGGTTCACTTAATAACAAAAATTGTGACCAATGGTTTTGTGCCTTTAGCCAATTTTTGTTGATGATTTGATTGAGGATTTCTGTCATGGGGTGATAACTCTTGGTGGGTTATAGGCGCGTTTTTTCCAGATTTGAAGACGTGGATTAAATAACGGAACCAATACGCCCGTTGCAGGGTCAATTCCTTCCGTTTTTGCCCCTTTAAACTCGTTACAACGATAGCAAGCAGCTGCCAGATTTTCCCGTTCATCATTATCAACTGAAAGTGTTTGCATCGCTTGTAAAGTGGCTTGCATTTCCAAGGGGGCGTTTTCCACTGTTGGTGGCAAGTTACTTTTGATGCTCTGAACGGTCAGTGATTCAATCGTTTGATGAGTCAATTCAGCTATTCGAGCCAAGTGATGAAAAATTTCTTCTGGTAGGTTAAGTGTCAGTTTTTGTGTTGCCATACATATTATATCTCATTAAAAGTAATTAACCCGCAACTACTTGCCAAATCCGTTGTGAATCCACAGCGCTCACCAAGAGTTGCCCACTACCACAGAGCAAATAGGAATAATGCTCGCCAAGCCGTGCCAATTCTACTTTATTTGATTGAATTCTAACACTTGAATTTTCAAATGCCAAATTGATATCGCATGCTTCACTTTGGCTATTGCCTAAGCATTGGTTATGAAATAGCAAAGTTTTTGATGTCATAAAAATCCCACCATAAACGTTACTCAATCGACGATCATGGACGCAAACCACGGAAGGTGCCACTTGGTGCATGTCACCGGGGAGAAAATTATCATGAATGTCGCGTCCATCCAAAACAGAAACATGATAAGGGGGGGACCAACGGGCTTTTTCTGCAGGGCGTAGCAACGGTGTCATCATTTCAATGAGAAAATCTTCTATTTGGGGTAAAACGGGGCGCTCTTCGGCACGAGAGAGAATATAGAGTCCTATCCAAGGGGCTTCTTGTAAGATATTTTCGCCCAAATTCCATATTTTCGTTAATAATTCTAACTGTTGTGCGGCGGGCACTTGAGATAAAGTCAACGGAATTTCTTTCAGCAAACAATGTTCAAGAAAGCTATTACAAGTCATATTCAATTCTTTATAGCTTCTATTGCGACTCAAATAATCATACTGCCATTTTGGAATAGACTGCGTGATGTAAGCATGACCAATGCCCTCACGGATTAACTCCATGTAACCAGCAAAGACTTTTTCTTTATTTTGTTGGTGGCGAATATTGTGCCAGCAAAGTTGCGCTGCGCCCTTGCAAATTTCCATAAAAAGTTGGTTATTCCAATGGGCATATTGTTTTTGTCCTTGCTTTTTGACGCGATTGATTTGTTGTGCAAAATATTGTGTCATTGTGCGCGGCTCCCCAGTTTATGACGACATTGAACATAAAGTTGCTTTAATAAAACCAGATCATTATGGACGGGGGCATTTAGCTCATGTTTTGTCACCAAATTTTCCATGTGCTGTTGCACTATCTGTATTCCCTCCTGCGGTGCTAATTCATTAATGGTTGCTTGAAGTTCCATAATGGGTTGTTGCAAGGGTTGATAAGCAGCATGTTGTTTCAAGCTATGATCAAATAATTGGCGAATCCAAGAGACTTTGTCGGTTTGATAAACCTGATTTTCCGTTTTTTGGAAAAAATCGCTTTGTAAATTGGGCTTGAGTTTTTCGTGTAACACCCAAGGCAAAATTTCACGTATGTCTTCATTTGAAACTGCCGTTTTTTCCCGAAAAAAGGCGAGTGCTTTGGCATAATGGATAATCGTTTGGTAGGCACGAGCGGACACACCAGATTCTGTTTGGGTGCAAAGATTTTCAAATTTATCCAACGAACAATCCTCGGTGCAAACGTGTCCCACTCTGCGTGCTGCTAAATGAAGGGTATCTTTGTTTTGAAATTCCAGTGCGTCCGATGCCCGTCGGCAAAAATCAAGTTGTGAAATCAAAAAGCCCAAAATTTCCAGCACTTCTGATGGCATTTCGATGGCGCGGATTGCGGTGCCTATTTCATCAAGTTCATCATGCGTAAAAATAATATCGTTGGGCATGAAATTTTCGGGTTGCTCTGCCTCTGCAATACGCTTTGCTAATGCCATCAGATAGCGAGTATTGAAAGGCGTACAACGCACCACAATGTCAATACGATCTTTTAGGGCTTCAATGACTTGAAATGTACCTCCTCCTAAATCGTCATTTGCTGTCAAAAACCAGGCTGAATTTTGACTGTGAATCACTTGTTCATACATTTCGGCATAGCCTTCTGCCATCAAGGACAGTAGACAGGATTGCGTTTTTGTTGGGATGCGGTTGTATTCATCAATGATTTTGACGCGCATACTGATCCATTTGCGCCAAAGTACCCGAATATCAGCACTGTTACGCGCTTGAACTAAGTCGCTCGGCAAGGGACTTCCCAAAATATCGGCTTGTGTCATCTGTGGATGCCCATGTTGAATGGCATGTTTTATTTCATCCAAACTGTAACCGGCGAGTAGTGCCATTAGGGTGGCAACGGTGGTTTTTCCCCGTCCTGGCGCTCCAATGAGCAAAAGACGACGCGATGTCATCAAAGTCAACAGGGGCAAGAGAATAAAGGAGGCATAACTCTCCTCCGAAGCCACATTCACTTGCTGCTCACCACGCCCTAAAGTGATGCGATGACCATATTCTATGTCATTATAGGGAGAATAAATCGCATTGTCTAGTATCCATTGATAGGCCAGCCGGCATTTTTCGGGGAGGCTACCGGCTTTGTGGGATTTAAAGCTAATGCCTCCCATATCATCCAGTTGCGCTCTACCCTGTAACCAAGATTGAACGAGCGCTTTGGCATTGGTTTGATGTGTGGTGTTGTTTTTCATAGTGCTCCTACTTTAAAAATTGTTTGAATTTTCAGAATGACTTATTTTGGCGCTTGATGAATGGGTATTTTTCACCTATATTAATGAATAAGTGACACTGCCACAGAATAACCCTTGAAAAATAAATATATCACAAAATCCTACCAGAGGAGATGAAAGATGGATCCCAACGGTTAAGATCATCCAAAACACAGGCAGTGCACAGTTCATTGCGCAGTGGCAGAGGTCATCACTCTGATCAGGGGCAAGTCTGGGATGATATTCGCATTTTTAATTTTAAATCAGCGGTTACAAGCTTGATTGAAATTTTTAAAGGTTGTATCATATGTTTATGCAAAACTCTTGGCCACCTTTTAACAGGGCCTTAAAAAGGTTGGGACTGTTATCGCAGTCATA
>CAYFOB010000073.1:0-4834 GCA_964344525.1 uncultured Thiomargarita sp. | reverse complement strand
TAGACGAGGGGATCCGGGGCTGATAGTTCCCTTATTCAATAATTATACATGTTAACCCATTTGTTGACCTGTCAATATTTATCAATAAAATTTCTATCTGGAAAGGATCACCGTTTCGAGGGGGAAAGGATGGTTGGCTCTGCTCTGGTAGCAGAGGAAACTGTGATCCATCTGGCATTTTTTAGGATTGAAGAAAATGAGAAGGAGGCTCCAATGGCGGGGTATCAGCAACGACGTGGGTTTAGACGTGCGCGGTAATGCTGTAACCAAATTTGTTTTGGACTCCAACAACCTATTATAAATTTCCATACTTTAGATTACGTAACCATGAACAATCATATAGATTTGAATGAATTAGCCAAAAGGGAAAGTGAAAGAGTTGAGTGGAAGGAAAATGTCGCAGACATTGGAAATGTCATAAAAACGATAGTCGCTTTTGCTAATGATTATTCTAATTTTGGGGGAGGCTATGTTGTTTGTGGCGCAAAGGAAGCTCAAGATGAATATGGATTTCAGAAATTGGTCTACCAAGGTTTAAGTGCTGTTAGAATCAAAGAAATCAAGGGAAAAGTTGTTAATGATTGTAGAACTAAAATCAGTCCGGAAATTATTCCTATTATCGAAGAAATTTCTGTTTCAGAAGAAATAAGAATTTTAATTTTCGTTATCCACGCAACAGGGCATGCTCATTCTTATAGAGCGAACCAAAAAGACGCTTCGACTTATTATATCAGAAGTGATAGCAATACCATTGAAGCGAGAAATGGATTATTAAGAGAACTTTTCATCAGAAAGCGTGAGCTTGAACCTTGGGATAGGAGGGTTAATCATTCTTCCACAATCGAAAATATCGATTTAATTATATTTAGAGATTATCTTCAAGAAATGGGACTTTGGTCATCTCACAAGGCACTTGAAGATTATATTTCTGACAAAGAAAAATTGGCTGATTTTACGCCACCGTTAGCCGCAAAAAAAGGATTAGACAACACCCTAAGACTCAAAAACTTTACTATTCTGATGTTTGGTAAGAATCCTTTGAATTTTTTTGAAGGTGCTTACGCAATTTTTTCAACGTATAAAAGTCAAAACAGAAGTGAGCCTACTGGAAAAAGACAACTTATTCAAGGAACGGTTGTACAACAAGCCAGACGGTTAATAGAACTCCTAAACGCGGAATCCTATACAGCTTTTGACAAAACCACAGATACCCCTAATCAAGCTAAATATCCCGCCTTGGCTCTTAAAGAAGCAGTGGTTAATGCCTTAGTGCATAGGGATTACGAATCTGAACAACCAATTAGAGTGACTGTCTTTATAGACAGGATCGAAATATTTTCTCCTGGTAGCTTGCCAGTCCAAGTTGATCAAAAAAAATTTCAGTTGGGACAGGCAACAGCCTATTGGAGAAATCAATCTTTAAATTATTTATTTAATCGACTCCAGCTCGCACAAGCAGAAGGCCAAGGCATTCCAACCATTTTAAAAACGATGCGAGACGAAGGTTGTCCTGATCCCATATTTGAATTTGGGCATGAAAGCGTTACTTGTATTATGTTTGCTCATCCGAGACATCAACTTCTTCGTGAAGTGGAAAATAAACCCGTTTTAAAAAATGCCTATGAAAAGCTAAAACGGTTCATGTTATTTTGGAGCTAATTAACAAATGATCTCTAAAAATCAAGCCACACTCTGTTGAGGTGTTGCCATGGCTTAAAAATGAGGGTATTTTTAATGTATTTCAGAAATAGGCATGAATGATTATATAAACCAAAAGGAAACGAAGATTATGCAAAAAATACTCGTAGTGGATAATGAACCTGCAAATATTAATATTTTGATTGGGATATTAGACAACCCTGATTACGAGATATTGGCAGCAACCACCGGAGAAGAGGCTTTAAAAGTGACCCTCTCGGAAAAACCCGATTTGATTCTTCTAGATATTGTTATGCCAGAAACTGATGGATACGAAGTTTGCGCTAAATTAAAGGCTAATGCCGCAACTCGAAATATTCCTGTGATCTTTATCACAAGCTTGGATGAAGAAGAAGATGAAACTAAGGGGCTTGAATATGGCGCAGTGGACTATATTAGCAGGCCCCTCACTCCACCTATCGTCAAAGTGAGGGTAAAAAATCATCTGGCGTTGAAAATGAAAACTGATCTATTGGAAAAAATTTCCACCCAAGACGGTTTGACGGGTATCCCGAACCGCCGTTACTTTGATAAATCTCTTGAACAAGAATGGTGGTATGCCATGCGGTGCAATCAACCATTATCTTTAATTATGATAGATATTGATTATTTTAAACCATTTAATGACAATTATGGTCATCTTGCTGGAGATGATTGCCTAAAACAAGTCGCCCAACAAATGGCGAAAAACCTTGAAAGAAAAACGGATATTTTAGCCCGCTACGGCGGTGAAGAATTTGCGTGTATTTTGCCCATGACGTATGCAAAAGGTGCTGTTATGATAGCAAATAAGCTACAAAAAAGTGTTCTCTCTCTAAATATTCAACATGCATATTCCTCCACAGCCAAACAGGTGACCATCAGCCAAGGTGTTGCAACCCTTTATCCCTCTCAAAATGATGAACCAGCAGTATTGATAGAAGCGGCAGATCAAGCGCTTTATGAGGCAAAAGCCTGTGGACGTAATCAAATCAAGTGTGGGAAATGAAATTTATCCGCAGCAATTACCAAATCCTTCTAGTTTTATAATTTATTTTTTTTGAGCTATTTACTAGAATCCAACCATAACGTGGATAGCGAAATGCATTAAATGGACTGTCCAAAACGCCTAGCGGTTTTACAGAAAGTTGCTCAAATTCAAATAGCCTTTCTTGAAGTGTGGCTTCTGCTTGTCCCTGATTGATAATCAATAAAATACCATCAGGTTCTAGCAACTTCCAAACATGTCGAAGCAAACCGGCAGGATCAAAGTGATACTCTGGTAAACCGGCACTTATCATGGGTTCAATTGCGACATAGGGTAAAAACCAAGTGATAAACTTAAATCGTTTTTTTTGTTCTGTGATACATTCAGCCAAATATTTGGCTTCAGGATAAGCTTTGGTTAGAAATTTTGCATGCGTCAACCAATTATCAAAGCGTTTTTTCCGTTGCGAAGCGGGAAGTTCTACGCCAGTCCAGTGTGAAGGATGAAAAGCTTTTAGCGCTGGCAAATACCACCATCTCGCAGAACCCACATCTAATGCTGGACCATTTGTAGAAGGTACAAACCTATCTAATATATCCAACATGTAAAGATTGCCAATATATTCGGTTTTTGTACATAACTTGGACCAACAGTCCATATTATATAAAGATTCTAGCGCCACTAAGCGAGCTTGAGCTGTTTTGGATAAACTGTTAATCAGTGCTTTTCTCAAAGGGCGCTGAAAAAATGGCCATCTGTGATATAAAATATTCATTTTAAAAGTGTTAAATTTGTAACTGGGTACTTATTGTATGAAACCTATTGATAAAAAAAGTGAAATGGTCATATTAGTTCATGGTTACTTTTATAGTAAATCTGATATGTTTCCACTTCGATCAAACCTATCAAGAATGGGTTATAAAACCTTGACACCTAACTTGCCGACAAAATTTGGCTCTTTGGAAGAGTGTTATTTTTCTTTTGAACAACAATTTCGCGCGATTGAGATGACAAAGATTCATTTTGTCGGGCATAGTATGGGTGGCTTGATTATTAGGTATTTTTTGTCAAAACACATTGTACCCAATATAGGGAAATGTGTTTTGATTGGAACTCCTAATCAGGGGAGTGTCTTGGCTGACATTTTATCACGTTTTGTGCATAAAATCTCGAAACCGCTCAATTGCCTAAAAACGTCAGCCAAGGAAATTCCTCCTCCTTTAAATAAACCTTGCCCTGAATTTGGGGTTATCGCAGGCACTCATAACAAATTATTGGCTGGAAAATTGTTTTTATCAAAAAACAGTGATGGAAGGGTTGAAACAGAATCAACAAAATTTGATTTAATGACTGATTTTATTGAATTACCCTATGATCATAAAGCGATACATCATCAAAAAGAAACGGCTCAATTAGTTAGCTGTTTTTTACAAAGTGGAAAATTTAAAGAATAGTATGTGTTTTTGGAGTCGCCCAGCCGCGCTTTGGGCATAAGTTTCCAAAGCTGCTTTGGACTCCAACTTACCCCGCCTCAATTTTCAACCGCGAACCTTCTGGCAATTTATAAATTTTATGTACATCTATTAATAAATTTTAACTGCCTATCATGTTTAGGAATATTGGTTGATTTTTGTTCCTATTTTGTTGTATATTTTATTTAGACATTATCAATAATTCCAAACACATCCCTAGTGCAGGATGGCGGAAATTTCCAGGCCACCTACACTCGAAGCAGAGCTTCGATGAATGCATTCCCAAGCAGGAGCTTGGGAACGAGAATAAATAGGTTTTCTCGTTCCCAAGCTCCCGCTTGGGAATGCATGCCCCGAAGCTCCGCTTCGAGTGGCCTGGAAATTTCCGCCATCCTGCACTAGTACCTTGGCAATGTGCTAGTTGGGTGTGTCATGTTTATGGAAAATCTTATGAAAATAAAAGCCTGGGGAACCAGAGGCTCTATTGCTGTTTCTAATTCTGAGAATGTTAAAGCAGGTGGGAATACAACTTGTTATGAAGTCATGTCTTCCTGCTTTCCCTCCAATATTCGAGTGATGATTGATTCTGGCACAGGATTTGTTCCCGCCGGATGGCATTATCTGGCATGTCCTAATGCGGCTTCTTTAAGAGGCTGTTTTGGAAAAAAATGAGAGAAGACTCTTTACCTTTTCAGAA
>CAYFOB010000072.1:7810-11690 GCA_964344525.1 uncultured Thiomargarita sp. | reverse complement strand
ATTTTTATTAAAATATCATAATATTCTAATTAACTAACTTGAACATCGAGTTATAGTTTATTTGGACGGGGGTTGTAAACCTCGTCCAAAAAAATCGGTTTGACTTTTAAAATAAAACGACTTATTTTTAAAAGACAATTATCAATCATTTTTTAAAATAAAACCTTACTTTAAAAATAGGTTTTTAAACAAGGCACAAGAGATGAAATTTTTGCAGCTCAGTTTTGTTGTTGCTATTTTCTTAATAAGTGGGTGCAACAGCAATCCTACTACTACCCCACTAACCGCTTCTACTCCTACAGATTGTCCAACTTTGGGGGCGGGTTCCAATGTAGAGGCAACAAAGGTTGAAAAGAAAAAATCTAGCGAGGATCCACAACTTGCCCAAGAAAACGCAGGTTGCATTTTGAATGAACTGAAGTAAGTCATCTTTAGCACAGCGCTGAGGGCGTCAATTTTGCGCTCTCAGGATAACCTCTCTTCCAAAAGCATGTACTGCTGCTGGTTTTCCCCCCCCTCCATTTCTTCTGCCCAAAGAGAGAAAAATTATGTTAAGATTTTATCAGCTTTTTTTTGTTTTTTTTGTTTTTATAGCCCTTAGTGGGTGTTTAAAGACGGATCCGAATACGGATTTGCCCGACCAAAAAAAGACTGAATTAGGCCTATATCTAACGGCGACAGAAGCTCATGAATTAGTCAAAAAAGACCCCAAAAAGATTTTGTTTGTTGATGTTCGCACCCCGGCTGAAGTCTCTGAAGGTAAACCAAATCTTGTAGATGCCAATGTCCCTATCGTAGAAATGCGTCAAAATAAGGTTGAGTTCAACAATGACTTTGTACCCACAATCGAGGATCTCCTGAATAACAAAGGGTTAGACAAGCAAAGTCAGATCGTTCTCATATGCAAGCAAGGCAATCGCAGTGCGCTGGCGACAAATACCTTGGCAAAGGAAGGCCATAAAAACGTGTATCATGTTATAGATGGTTTTATTGGATGGGAAAAAAGTGATTTGCCTTGGTCTAAATAAAAAAATTTTTCAAAAAGAGTTTCTCACAGACTAAAAAAAGCCCCAAGGTGCAAACCAAGGGGCTTTTTTTATTTCAGTCAAATGAACAGGAATCAGTCAAAATGTCAAAATTCTATCAGTTTGTTGTTGTTTTTTCTCTAATCCTGATTGGTTGTAACCCACCCAAAAGAATCCCCCAACCCTCAGAGGTAGTCCCCCAGTCAGCCACAGAGGTAGCCCCCCAGCTAGCAACAGCCACAGAGGCTTATGATTTACACAACAAGGATGGCAAAAATATTTTGTTTGTTGATGTCCGCATAGAAAGTGAACTTTTAGAAGGCCTGCCAACGCCTGTTGATGCTAATGTGCCCTTTGCGCACATAGTTAATGAAAAATGGGGGTTCAACGATGATTTTGTGCCCACAATCGAACGTTGCCTAAAAAAAGAGGGCTTAAATAAACAAAGTCGCATTATTCTCATTTGCAGCACCGGTAATCGGAGTAAAATGGCGGCAGAGAGATTGAAGAGCGTTGGATACAAAAATGTGTACAGTGTCAAAGGTGGCGTTAATGAGTGGTTGGAAAGTGATTTGCCTTCGTATGATCCTGACATGGATGAAGAAGAATTTCAAAGAATTTGTCAATAATTTCTTTCTTGTGCAAGGTACGCCTTGCACTCCTGTGTTGGTATAAATTTTATTTTCCCCCCAAATATCCAATCAAATTGCCACTTGCAATCAATAAGTGCAGCCTCATGCAAGTGTAAATTTCGTCGTACCCACTTAAAGGTATTATTTGATGTTTAGCGCAAGATAAAGTATAATTAAAAGTCATAAATCTTTTTAGATACACAACGACGCTTAAATATCCATCTGTGTACGCGCAATCGCTAGTACTTTGTCAATTTAATTTTGACAGGTTGTTGGAGTACAAAGCAGCGCTTTGTACCTAAGATTGAAACTAAATCATTTTATCAAAAGGTTTGTTTTTTGGCGTATGCTACCAGCAACAAAAATTAGAATATACTAATATGGATGACTTACTAAATATCTTAAAAAACCTGAGCTATGCAAAAGATTTTGATAGGATTTCTATAGGTTTGACCTCTCCAGAAAAAATTCGTTCCTGGTCTTATGGAGAAATCAATACGCCAGAAACTATCAACTACCGCACCTTTAAGCCAGAACATGAGGGGTTGTTTTGCGCGAAGATTTTTGGTCCAATCAAAAATTATGAATGTTTATGTGGTAAGTACAAACTCTTTAAACATCAAGGGATCGTTTGTGAAAAATGTGGGGTTGAAGTCACTAGGGCCTCTGTGCGCCGTGAGCGCATGGGACATATCGAATTGGCTGCCCCCATTGCGCATATTTGGTACCTCAAATCATTGCCCTCACGTATGGGCTTGTTATTAGACATACCTTTGCGTGACTTGGAACGTGTTCTCTATTTTGAAGCTTATGTGGTTATAAATCCCGGTTCAACTTCTTTAAAACGGGGACAATTGTTGTCAGAGGCGGCTTATCTGGAGGCTTTGGAAACGTATGGACATGAATTTGAAGCACGAATGGGGGGGTGGGCTCTCCATGAATTGTTACGCACCCTAGATTTAAGCAATGAATTCAAAAAATTGCGCGAACAAATCAAAACGACCCAATCTGAAACTTCCAAGAAAAAATTGAAAAAACGCTTAACGCTGGTTCAAGCCTTTTTGCGCTCCGATGCCCAACCTGAGTGGATGATATTAAAAGTATTACCCATTTTACCGCCAGATTTACGCCCCTTAGTGCAATTTGATGCGGCACGTTTTGTAAGCTCTGATTTAAATGACTTATACCGCCGAGTTATTAATCGCAATAACCGTACTAAACGCTTGTTAGAATTAAAAGCACCGGAAGTTATCATCCATAATGAATTACGTATGTTGCAGGAGGCGGTGGATGCTTTAATTGACAATGGCCGGCGGCATAAGGTTTTTACGGGGGCAAATAAGCTGCCACTTCAATCCTTATCCGATATGATCAAAGGAAAACAGGGGCGCTTTCGCCAAAATTTGCTGGGCAAACGGGTGGATTATTCTGGGCGTTCAGTGATTGTGGTGGGACCTTCTTTACAATTGCATCAATGTGGATTGCCTAAAGAAATGGCTTTGGAGCTTTTTAAACCGTTTCTGTTTAGCCCATTGCAAAAACGCGGTTTGGCGATTTCTGTTAATGCGGCTAGACAGCTGGTTGAAGAAAGGGGGACAGAAATTTGGAAAATACTTGAAGAAGTCGTTCAAAATTACCCAATACTACTCAATCGGATACCGACGTTGTATCGTTTAGGTATTCAGGCTTTTGAGCCTGTATTGGTTGAAGGTAAAGCGATCCAATTACATCCGCTGGTGTGTAAGGCTTTTAATGCCAGTTTTGATGGTGATCAAATGGCTGTACATATCCCTTTGTCTATAGAAGCACAGCTTGAAGCCAATGTGTTGATGATGTCTACTCATAATATCCTTTCACCAGCTAATGGAAAACCCTTGATTGTTCCTTCGCAGGAAATTGTGTTGGGGTTATATTTTATGACGCGTGAACGTGCTGGTGCGCAGGGTGAAAAAATGGCATTTACAGATATCAATGAACTACAGCGTGCCTATGACACAGGGAAGGTTGATTTGGACGCCAAAATTGAAATCCGTCTTGATGCAAAGCGTGTGAAAACAACCTTAGGGCGCGCACTACTTTCACAATGTTTGCCAAAAAATTTACCTTTTGAATTGATCAATTGTTGCTTAACAAAGAAAACGCTATCTAAGCTGATTGATTTCTGTTATCACAATTTTGGTGTTGGTGATACCATCACTTTTGTAAATGGACTCATGTCTTTTG
>CAYFOB010000072.1:7567-7784 GCA_964344525.1 uncultured Thiomargarita sp. | reverse complement strand
TCGAAATACTGTTTTCCAAAGAATACGCCACCCGCATTGGCATGAGCTTAACCTTTGAAGATATGATCATACCCAAACAAAAGCCAACGCTAATCAATGAAGCCAGGGCAACGGTTGATGAAGTCCACAAAAAATATATCAAAGGCATGATAACCAACAATCAACGTTACAATAAAATTGTTGATGTGTGGGCACAAACCAACGACAAAATGGCGGC
>CAYFOB010000072.1:727-7557 GCA_964344525.1 uncultured Thiomargarita sp. | reverse complement strand
TGTTGAATCACTTATCAAAGGAGATAAAACGTTCCAAGAAGCCCAAATTTGAAAATCCCTTGCACACAATGATAGATGCAGGGGTGCAAAGTTTAGAACAAATTCGTCAATTGGCAGGTATGCGTGGTTTGATGGTTAAACCTGATAGCTTGATTTTTGAAACGCCTATCACAGCCAATTTTCGTGAGGGCATGGATGTGCATCAGTATTTTATTTCTGCTCACGGCGCTCGTAAGGGTTTAACAGATAGCGCTTTGAAAACGGTTCACGCCGGCTATTTAACGCGACGATTGGTTGATGTGGCTCAAGATGTTATTATTACAGAGCAAGATTGTGGCACGAGTCAAGGCTTAACGTTAACCCCCTTAAATGGTCAAGTCATTAAATCGTTTCATTCCAGGCTACTTGGACGTGTGGTTGCAGAAGACATTTATCATCATAAAACAGCAATCATCCAAGCCGGCACCTTGCTTGATGAAAATCATCTCAAACAGCTTGAAGAAAATGGGATAAACCATGTCAAAGTACGTTCACCAATCACTTGTCAATCTGAACATAGCGTTTGTGCAATGTGCTATGGACAAGATTTGGCGCGTGGGAACTTGGTGAATATTGGAGAAGCTATCGGAGTCGTGGCAGCACAATCTATTGGAGAATCAGGCAACCAACTAACGTTACGTACACATCATATGGGAGGGGTTGCTTATCGAACGGCGGCTATTGATTCTATTGAGGTTAAATCCAGAGGCGTGGTTAAGTTTGAAAACATCAAGCTGGTTCGGCAACGCTTGAAAACGGTTGTGAAAGGAAAAAAATCTCAAACAATTACGGTTGCACTGAATGGTGAAATCAAAATCGTTGATAAAAGAGGCAAAGAACGCGAGTGCCATAAAGTGCCTTATGGTGCAGTCGTTTTTGTCAAAGAGGGCGAACAAGTTAATGCTGGACAACAAATAGCTTCATGGGATTCTCACACATCCCCCATCATTAGTGAATTTGCTGGCTACATTCGTTTTGTTGATGCTTTAGAAGGTATCACTCTCAATCGTGAAATTGATGAAAAAACGGGGCTGAATACCCTCGTGGTTAAAGAACCCAAACAGTGGCCAATCTACGCGATAGATTGGCAACCAATGATCACAATTGTTGACAAATCTAACAATGCGCTGATATTTGACGAACAACCAGTTACTTATTTGTTACCGCCACATAGCATTATTAACCTTGAAGAAGGCGCAAAAGTCAATGTTGGAGAGGTCATTGCTAGACTTCCAATCGAACCGCTTCAAAACGGTGACGTTAGTAACGGCTTGCCCCGCATTATTGACTTATTTGAGGCACGCATCCCCAAAAAACCTGCGATATTAGCGCTCCGCTCTGGCGTTGTGAGTTTTGGAAAGGAAACTAAAACAAAGCATCACTTGCTGATTACTGATAAAAATAAGCAACAAGAGGACCACCCTATCCCTAAATGGCGGCAAATAAAGGTCGTTGCGGGTCAAGAGGTAGAACAAGGTGAGATCATAGCCGATGGAAAATTGAACCCCCACGATATTCTGCGCTTAAAAGGCGTTGACGAGGTGGCGAAATACCTTCTCAATGAAATGCAACAAATTTATCTCAATCATGGCATAACAATTAATGATAAGCATTTTGAAGTTATAATACGACAAATGCTACGTACAGTCACCATTGTGAACCAAGGCGATACATCGTTCTTAAGTGGAGAAATTGTGAGGCGCTCCAAATTATTAGAAGAAAACCAACGGCTTGCTCAAAAAAGCAGCCGTTCAAAAAAACAAGCGACTTGGGAACCAAAATTGTTGGGCATTACCAAAGCCTCATTAGCCACAGAATCATTCATATCAGCAGCTTCGTTTATGGACACGACACGAGTGCTACTGAACAGCGCCATTAGTGGCAAATCAGATAACTTGCGTGGACTCAAGGAAAATGTCGTTATAGGTCGTTTAATTCCGGCGGGTACTGGTTTAAGCTTTCATAATGAAAGGCAGGATCATGGTTAGCAATTAACCAGCCCAACTCACTATTGGCACCGTTTTTTCTCTCTGTCTGATTCAGACAGCGCAATGCATAACTAACCACTAACAAAGGAAAAAAATAACGTGAACGGGACAAAGTTACCTGTACTTTTCGTGTCTTCAGAAGCCTATCCATTGATTAAAACAGGCGGCTTAGGTGATGTCAGTTATGCATTGCCTAATGCATTGCGACAACAGGGCGTTGATATCCGTTTGTTGCTACCTGGCTATCAAAGCATACTTGAGCAGCTCTCCCTCATTGAAGTACATGAAGATATAAAGCTACCCCCTTTACAAGATTCTATCCGCTTATTAGCAGGCATTATGCCCGATGGAATGACACCAGTTTATGTGATTGAATGTCCGCGTTTATATGAACGCGAAGGGGGACCCTATCAAGACACTGAAGGCACAGATTGGGCTGATAATGCCTTGCGCTTTGGTGTATTGTCTAGGATTGCGGCTTTATTTGGTAAGCACAGCTTGCTGTTTAAACCGCAAATTATCCATTGCAATGATTGGCAAACGGGTTTGGTACCAGCGTTTTTAACATTTCACCCTAATCCCCAAGTACGAACAGTGATGAGCATACACAACATCGCTTTTCAAGGCATTTTTAGTCCAGAAATATTAGAACAATTTGCCTTACCACCCGAAAGTTTTAATATGTTTGGCTTGGAATATCACGGGAAAGTATCGTTTCTCAAAGCTGGATTATATTATACAGATTGGATAACAACTGTCAGCCCGACTTATGCCAAAGAAATTCAAACGCCTGCGTATGGCAGTGGTTTAGACGGGCTACTGACGCAACGCAAAAAAAAATTGACTGGCATATTAAACGGTATTGATACAATTGCCTGGAATCCAGAAACTGATCCTCATTTGAGCCGTCATTACAGCACTAGCTCCTTGCCAGTCAAAGCCCACAATAGCCGCGCTTTGCGTGACGAACTGAAGTTGCCACCGTCAAAACAAGCACCACTTATTGGCATGATTAGCCGCTTGACTGAACAAAAAGGTATAGATTTAGTACTACCCATCATACCAGACATTATAAAAAGTGGCGCACAAATAGCAATACTCGGTAGTGGCAATAAAGATTTTGAAAAACGCTTACAAGAATTAGCCAAACTCTACCCCAAACATCTCAGCGTCAACATTGCTTACAACGAAAAATTAGCGCACCAAATAGAAGCCGGTGCGGATTTATTTCTGATGCCCTCCAAATCAGAACCCTGCGGCTTAACCCAAATGTACAGCATGCGCTATGGCACAATACCAATAGTACGACGCACAGGAGGGTTAGCAGATACGATAGTGGATGCAACCCCCGAAAATATTACTCACAAAAAAGCCACCGGTTTTGTATTTGAAAAAGAAAGCTCAACAGAACTACTTTCTTGTGTACAACGAGCCTTACAAACATTTCGTGATAAAACAACTTGGCGTTTGTTACAGCTTAATGCAATGAACCGTGATTTTAGCTGGGAAAAAAGTGCTAAACAATATGTGTCGCTTTATCATCAATTGTTAAAGTAAGTGCAAAGCGTTGCTCCAATAAATTCAACGGTGTGGAGCAACGCTTTGCGTGATTCAAAAAGAGCTCACTAACGCCCTATCACTAAAAGGTAAATGTTGATCACCAATTTCTTGATAATCTTCATGTCCTTTACCAGCAATTAAAACCACATCACCAACAACAGCATTTTGTAGCGCGTACTGAATCGCTTCAGCACGATTCGGTATTACCGCTGTCGGTTTTGGACAAGCTTGCAAAATATCATTAATAATGGCTTGGGACTCCTCATGGCGCGGATTGTCATCAGTAATGATGACTTTATCTGCAAGGCGTTGTGCCACTTCACCCATCACAGGGCGCTTGCCATGATCACGATCACCGCCACAGCCAAATACGCACCATAATTGCCCCTTTAAATGTTCACGTAATGCCAACAAGGCTTTTTCCAAAGCATCCGGTGTATGAGCATAGTCAATAATAATGGTGGGTTGATGCGCCTGTCCAAATCGTTCCATTCTGCCAGGCACAGTGGGAAGTTTGCTTAATTGGGCAAGGAGTTCTGGCAAAGGATGTCCCATGCTCAACAAAACGGAGAGCGTTGCTAAGACATTACTCACATTAAATTGTCCAAACCAGGGACTTTGTAAATGTCCTTTTCCCCAAGAAGTGTTAATGTCTAGCTGACAACCATGCGTATTGTAGGCGCGTATTTGGGCATAAACATTGGCACTTTTATCATGGAGGCTATAGGTGAATGGTGTTACTGACTTTGGCAAATGGCTTAAAACGCTTTGTCCAAATGCATCATCAACATTGATCACTGCGTTTTTTAAATCTGGCTTGCTAAATAATTGCCGCTTTGCATTGCCATAAGCTGCCATTGTTTGATGATAATCCAAATGATCACGACTTAAATTGGTCAAAACCGCAGTCTCAAAGCGTATTCCATTGACTCGTCCTTGTATTAAGGCATGAGATGAGACTTCCATCACTGCTTGTGACACATTTTGTGCCTGTAACTGAGCCAATAAAGCTTGCAAACGAATGGCATCAGGCGTGGTGTGACGCCCAGACTGCAAAGCACCATAAATACCATAACCTAAAGTACCCAGCAAACCACAAGGCGCCGGTAATAAATAAGCAATTGCGTGCGTTACTGACGTTTTACCGTTAGTACCCGTCACCCCAATGATTTGCATTTTGCGTGAAGGATAGCCATAAAACCGTGCCGCAATTTCTCCAAGCTGTTGAGACAAATGAGGTTGAGAAATACAAGGAATGTCACCTTGTAGCATTTCAACGTGAGCTACATCAGCTTCTTTCAATACCGCAATAGCCCCTTTTTGTAAAGCTGACTCAATATAAATTTCACCATGTACTTGTGTACCTGCCAGCGCTACAAATAAATCACCTGCGCGTACTTTTCGACTGTCTAGGGCTAAACCTGTCACCGTGCGATCAAAGACGGCAAATTGTGTGTTGGTTAATAATTGACTTAAAAGCATAGGTTGCGCAATTCCCCTTAAATTCTTTAAACTATTTAGTTTTACTTTTACTGTTACTTTTAATGAGGAATTTGTCAATGAATAGCGAAAAATTTCATGCCTCCATTCGCGTGATTCATTGGTTAATGTTTGTTTTGTTTGCCATTGTTTTCGTGCTCGGTTTTGTGATGGTTGAATTTAAAGAGTCTGAGCCGTGGGCGATGTACGGTTTTCACAAAGCAACGGGGGTATTGGTATTTTTATTTGTTTTGGTCAGGCTCTTGCTCCGTTGGAAAACACAAGTGCCACCACCTGCGCCAGAAATTCAACCCATGGAGCATCGCATTGCCCAAGGCGCAGTTCATTTACTCTATTTATTTATGATTATTGTGCCTATATCGGGATATGCCATGTCAAATATGCATGGATATGATGTAAGCCTTTATGGTTTGCCGCTACCTAAAATTTTTCCTACCATGGAATCGTGGGAAGAAATAAGTACTTTGGCTCACCAATATTTGGCTTACATTTTTTTGGGTGTGATTGTGTTGCACCTGATTGGAGTAATTAAACATCATGTAAAAGGGCAAGAGGTGTTGCGTCGGATTACTTAATTTTGCCCTTATTGTTTGAATCTTGATTTTAAAAAATCAAGGTTCAAACAATAAATTTTGTTAATCCTTCAACGACCGTTCATATTCTCCCATAAAATGGTACAAAGAACTGTCCAAAACTTTAACAACGCCCACTACCTGGCAGGATTTCACATAAATTAATCAATGCATCTAAATCTGCTCGACGTCCTTGCCCTGTATCAATTTTATTAAGCAACATGGCAATGTAATAAGTACCCGTTTTGCATGATGGACATTGTCCACAAGAGGAGTGGGCAAAAAAACTCACATATTCTGCCACCCGTTTGACAATACCGGTGCCTTCTGAGACAACAATCATTGCGCCTGTACCAAGGCTAGAGCGGCGTTCTGCGACAGAGTCAAAATCAAGGGGAACATCCAAATCCTTAGGAGTCAACAAAGTATTGGAGGGTCCACCTGTGAAAACGGCCCATTTTTGACAATATGTGGGATATGACACAAAGTTTCGATATTATCAATCAGGGTTGGACAACCATGTACGCCATTATCAGCCGGAAAAGGCGGTTTGCGACGAGGAAATGGAAATTTGTTTTCTACACTTTCAATCGCTGCTGTTTCCTCTCCACCGATATAGTGCCCTGAGGTGGGTAATATAGACATTTCCAATGGTTGTTGGAGGTGAGCTGAGACTTTGGCATAAAGTTCAGACTCTTTCCACTGTTTGATAGCACGTTGTATATTTGCAATACCGCTTTCTAAATCGGGATTAATATAAAAAACAATGCGAGTAATATTGGTAGCAACGGCAGCAATCATTGCTCCTTCAATCAATTGATGGGGCGTTTCCTCTAATAAAACACGATCCTTAAAAGTACCAGGTTCATCTTCATTGCCATTGCAAATTAAGTACTTTTCTTTGCTATGTTTTTTTTCAGCAACGGCACTCCATTTGAAGTGAGTAGGAAAACCACTACCACCTAGCCCTCTTAATCCCGCCTTTTTTATCAAGGGAATGATAGCCGCTGAATCTTGTAAGGCAATTTCTAGCCCATCTCCCCCGACGTATGCAAGCCAAGCTTCCAAATTTGGTCCAATTCGACCCTTTTCATGCAGAACAACTTGGTTTAAAACTTCCATAATCTCTTTTAATCGTTGGTTTATGTGCAAAGCTTGCGCTTTGCACTCC
>CAYFOB010000072.1:0-708 GCA_964344525.1 uncultured Thiomargarita sp. | reverse complement strand
TTACAATTCAAAATTAGCACAAGCCGGAAACAACATCGGGCTTTTCACATCCATCGGCATATTGGCACGGCTTAATTCACGGCGTAGTTTGATCAAGTGTTCAATACCACTTTTTTTATGTCCACGCGCGCTGATACCTTGTGCTGCATGTTCCCCTGCTCGCCGTCCAAAACAGATGATTTCTAGCAAGGAATTACCCATAATACGGTTTCTGCCATGTATGCCTCCGCTGACTTCTCCAACAGAATAAAGCCCAGGGACTGTGCTTTGACCATGATCATCAATGACAACGCCCCCATTTTGATAATGTAGTGCTGGGTAAACCAGTAGGGGTGTTGTGACTGGATTAATATTGCCCCGTTTCGCTAAATAAAATAGCTTGGGAAAACGCTTTTTCATCATGCCAGGATCACGACGTTCCATACTTGGCTGCCGAAATATAATCACGCGGTTTTAATTCATTAACAAAACGTTCACCTAATCCGTTTAATAATTGAACGCCAGCAGAACGCACGCCTTCAGTGATTAAGGAACCAGCAATTTGGGTGGGATAAGCCATACCGGTGGGATGGTACTGAAAAGAATCCAAATCTCGCAATTTTGCACCCAAACGATAAGCCAAAATTAAACCATCACCGGTTGCGCCAAAGTGGTTGGTTGTGGGAAAACCATTGATGTGCATACGCCCAATGCCCCCGGTGGCTAAAA
>CAYFOB010000071.1:0-11959 GCA_964344525.1 uncultured Thiomargarita sp. | reverse complement strand
TTCCTTATCAATTGGACCATAAGAGGAAAAATTTCGCATATTTTAAGCACCATTAGACTTGGCGATTTAGTTTATCCAGACAAAAAACGCCGATGAGTATGCACAGCCATTATCAACCCAAATCCGATCATTAATGTCACTAGCGCAGTTCCTCCATAGCTAATCAGTGGTAAGGGAACCCCCACCACCGGCAAAAAACCGGAAACCATGCCCATATTCACAAATATATACATGAAAAAAGTCAGCATCAAACTGCCCGCTAGGAGGCGCCCAAAAGTCTCTTGCGCTTGTAGGGCAATATACATGCCCCGGGATAAGATGAAAAAGTAAATGCACAATAACACTAGCACGCCAAAAAAACCAAATTCTTCGCTATAAACGGCAAAAATAAAATCAGTGCTGCGTTCTGGTAAAAATTCTAAGTGCGATTGGGTGCCATTGAGCCAACCTTTTCCATATAATCCGCCAGAACCTATCGCAATTTTGGATTGGATGATGTGATAACCTGCGCCTAATGGTTCTCTTTCAGGGTTTAACAAAGTGAGTATCCGTTCCTTTTGATAGTCATGCAGGAAATTCCATAACAGCGGTGCAGATAAGGCGGCCATCGTGAGAAGTCCAAACACGATGCGCCAACTCATACCTGCAAGCAATAATACAAAGATGCCAGATGATGTAATCAACAATGAAGTGCCTAAATCTGGCTGTTTCAGAACTAACATCACCGGTATCAGAATAATAATGGTAGCCAACAACAAACGTTTGGGACTAGGTGGCAAAGGTTTATCAGCTAAATACCATGCAACCATCATAGGTACAGTCAATTTCATGATTTCCGAAGGTTGAAAACCAAATAGCCAGCGCTGCGAACCGTTGCGAGTTTCCCCCACTAGCAACACCATGATCAATAATAGTACACCGATCAAATACAACCAAGGCACAAAACGCATAACATGTTGTATATGAATTTGGGCAAGCAATAGCATTAACCCAAATCCCAAGAAAATGCGTATCAGTTGGCGGATCATGAGATCAAGATTTTGACCACCGGCACTATATAAGACGACTAGTCCAATGCCCGATAAGAGCAATAAAGCTAAAAGCAAAGGTTCATCTAAGTGTAAAAAATGATTGTTATTCCAACTTGTTTGCATGGTATTTAGTATTTTGACAAAAGATAATAATCCATTATTTTTTTCGCAATGGGCGCAGCAGTTTGGCTCCCCCCCCCACCATTTTCCACAATGACTGATACAGCAATGCGAGGTTTTTTTATGGGCGCAAATGCAACAAACCAAGCGTGATCATGAAATTTTTTGGCGAGTTTTTCTGCATCATAAGATTCACGTTGTTTGATGGCAACAACTTGGGCTGTGCCTGTTTTACCCGCAAAAAAATAGGGGGATTCCAAGCCAATTTGACGGGCTGTTCCTCTTTGTCCATGTACCACAGCTTTCATAGCGTTAATTACAGCATCCCAATAAGATTCATGTTTGAGCGTAATGTTTTTTTGTTTCGCCGGTGCGACGACTGTCATTTCATTGACTTTGGCATCATCTATCGTAAAAACAACACGGGGCTGTTTAAATTGTCCACGATTGCTCAAAGTGGCGGTGGCTACCGCCAATTGTAAAGGGGTAACAAGCATAAAGCCTTGTCCAATTCCAGCAATCAGGGTTTCACCAGGATACCAAAGTTTGCCACGAACGCGGCGTTTCCATTCTGAAGAGGGCATCAACCCATTTTTTTCAACCGGGATGTCTATCCCCGTTTTTTTACCAAAATTAAACCGTTTCATAAAAGTATGCATGCGATCAATGCCAAGCTCATTCGCCAATGCATAAAAGTAAACATCACAAGATTGTTCTATGGCGCTATGCAAATCCATGCTACCATGTCCAACTCTTTTCCAGTCGCGGTATCGGTGTTTTCTACCTTTGAGCGTGTACCATCCTTTGCACCAAGTACGATTATGTGGTGTTATCACACCATATTCTAATCCTGCCAAACTGACAAAGGGTTTAATCGTAGAACCGGGCGGATATTGACCTCGTAGAGCACGATTGACAAGGGGACGATCAGGTGAATTATTCAGTGCGTGTAAAGTTTTGGCGTCAATCCCGTTGACAAAAAGATTGGGATCGTAGTTAGGCATGCTAACAAGAGCGAGTATGCCCCCGCTGCTAGGCTCAATGGCGACAATGGCAGCGCGGTGCTCGGCAACAATCTGTTCGATATATCTTTGCAAATAAATGTCAATATTGAGATAAAGATTTTTGCCAGAGATAGGCGGGGTGCGTTCTAGTATGCGGATGACACGCCCTTGTACATTGGTTTCTACACGTTGGAAACCTGTTTTACCATGCAATTTTGTTTCATAGAACTTTTCTATGCCCGTTTTACCGATATATTCGCTGCCTTTGTAATCAGATTCGTTTATGGTTCTCAGTTCATTTTTATTGATCCGTCCCACATAACCAATGGCATGGACGCCGGTTGGACCTAAGGGATAGTAGCGACTGAAATTGCTTTTAATGTCAACGCCCTGAAAACGGTGCCGTTGAACAGAAAAACGAGCAACTTCGTCTTCGGTGAGCCGGTAGCGTAAAGTAACGGTTTTAAAACGGCGAACTTGCCCTAATTGTTTTTTGAAGCGGGCAATGTCATCCTCATCTATCGCAACGATTTGGCTGATATTTTTGAGCGTTAAATCAATGTCTTTAACCTTTTCAGGAACAATGACTAAACTGTGGGACACCCGATTATCTGCAAGTAGCACGCCATTACGATCATAAATCAAACCGCGCTTGGGAGGCAGGGGCAAAATCTTGATCCGATTATCTTCTGATTTGGTGATATAACCTTCGTGCTCAAATACTTGTAAAAAAAAAAGACGTCCAACAATCACAGAAAATAGCCCCAGCATCATCAACCAAGCAATTATCACACGAAATTTAAATATTTTATTCTCACGGATGGTATCTTTGAGTATGAATCGTGTCGATAACATTTTTTTGTTCTCAGCTCAAAAAACCCGATAATTGCGTCGCAAATCGCGCAAAATGATAAATAGCCAAGGCCAAAGGAACGCGCTGGTCAAAGCAGGATAGAGAAATGAGCCCATCATTTCTGAATTGTCAAAAATACTGCGTATCCACAGCCCTAGCAATTGATTGATAGTGATGAATATAAACACGATGATCGCTTGTTGCCACACAGGAAATAAGCGTACCTGTCGATGTAGTTTCACACTGACATAAGCAATCAAAGAAAAAACCAAGGCATGTTGTCCCAACAATGTATCATTCAAAACATCATGGACAACACCAACCAACCAACCAGTTGCCACACCCACCCGTTGCGGGAGTGCTAAACACCAGTATATTAAAATCATAACGACCCAATCGGGACGCCAAGCGGTTGCCCACGCTGGCAAGGGCATAACCGCTAACATAAAACCAAAAATAAAACTGAGAATGATAACCCAGCCGCCATGGGAGCGTTCAAAACCTATTGCTTCAATCATCAGTTATCACAAAAACGTACACCCCAGATTCTACGGTTACGCATTGGACTGGGGGGAATTTATCTATAGCACAAAAAACTTGCAAAATAGCCCATACTATTTATCAACGTTTGTTGGCAACCAAACCAACAACACTTCACGATTGCGCTCCAAAGCTGCTTTCGGTAAAGCTTGCACTTGCGCATAAGGCTGACCTATATCAGGGGTTACATCGACGACTGTGCCAACAGGATAGCCGGTGGGAAATTTTTGACCAAAGCCAGAAGTCACAATTAAATCGCCCACTTTGACACCCGTATCAAGTCCCGTATTGGACAAATACAATAACGAAAGTCGATTGACCATGCCCATTCCTTTTGCAACTGTACGTAATCCACTTCGTACTACTTGCACTGGCAATTCATGCTCAGGATCAGTGATAAGCATGACGATGCTAGAAAATAACCCCACATGGATCACTTGTCCCATTACACCCACGGCATCAATTACGGGTTGATGAATAAAAACCCCATCTTTTTTACCTTTATTAATCAATATTTTGCGTTTTGATGGGTCCAAATCGACTGCCAATACCTCAGCAATTTGTACGCGTTCACCGATTTTTGCTGAGGCATCAAACAAGTGTCGCAGGCGCTCATTTTCCGTTTTTAAATCCTCAAACTTTTGCAAAGTCGCTTGCAAACGCAAATTTTCTTCACGTAAGTGCTTATTATCTTCAAGTAGCTGGAGGCGAGCTTTGGCTGTTGTTGATAGCCATTGACCCGTTTTCACGGGCAAATTCACTAAATATTGAATGGGATAAACTAAAGCCAATAGATGGGTACGCACCGTTTTTAAATGATCTGAACGGTGATCAACCACCATTAAAACGATTGATGCTATAATAAATAGCATCAATCGCCAGGTCAACGTTCGTCCCTCTTTATTTGAAAGTCTCATCTTAAGTATTGATATTACTTTCTAAAGCAAAAACCTCTGGTCCATGCTCCTCAATCATCTCCAGCGCACGCCCACCGCCACGCGCCACGCATGTTAATGGATCATCTGCAAGAATCACAGGTAACCCCGTTTCTTCCATCAGCAAACGATCAATATCTCTTAATAATGCACCCCCTCCTGTCAAAACGATACCTTTCTCCGCTATATCAGAGCCCAACTCCGGTGGAATTTTCTCTAATGCCATTTTGACCGTGCCAACAATATTCATCAACGGCTCTTGTAAAGCTTCTAAGACTTCATTACTTTTTAGTTTAAAACCACGCGGAATACCTTCGGCTAAATGACGACCTCGGACTTGTACCTCGCGCTCTTCTTTAGTTAAAAAAGCAGTACCAATTTCTCGCTTAATAAACTCCGCAGTCACTTCACCAATTACGGTGCTATAATGACGACGCACATAGCTGATAATTGCCTCATCAAAGCGATCACCCCCAACGCGGATAGATTCTGAGTAAACAATACCATTGAGAGACAAAACACCAATTTCCGTCGTCCCCCCCCAATATCAAGTACCATTGATCCGGTTGGTTCACTGACAGGCATACCTGCGCCAATTGCGGCTGCCATCGGCTCCTCTATCAAATAAACCTCGCGCGCCCCCGCACCGGCTGCTGATTCTCGAATGGCGCGGCGCTCAACTTGAGTCGAGCCACAGGGCACACAGACAAGCACCCGAGGTGAGGGATGCCAAACTCTATTACCATGAACTTTATGAATAAAATGTTGCAACATTTTTTCAGTAATCATAAAGTTCGCAATGACACCATCTCTCATAGGCCGTATCGCAGTGATATGACCAGGTGTACGACCCAACATATCTTTCGCCTCCGTCCCGACGGCGGCGATGCTTTTGGCCCCCCCCTCTTCATGGTAGCGAATAGCAACCACAGAGGGCTCATCAAGAACAATGCCTTGTCCACGCGCATAAATCAGCGTATTGGCAGTGCCTAAGTCAATAGAGAGATCGTTTGAAAAAAGTCCTCGCACACGTTTGAACATGGAATTCAGTCAATCCTGTGAAGTTAGATAAGATATCGCCTTGCATTTTTTTGACTACCATTCATTAAAAGATTACTCTATCAAGCTGGTCAAATTTGGGCAAGTCGCTACAATGACCACCAATCAGTTAAACTAAATCATGGAGCACCAAAATGTCTTTACCAAAGGACGAAGTCGAAAAAATTGCCCACTTAGCCCGTATTTCCATAAGTGAGCAAGATATTCCACTTTATGCACGCCATTTGTCCGATATCCTAGCTTTTGTTGAACAGATGAATAATGTTGATACAAGCGGTATTACACCCATGGCACACCCCCTTGATGCCGTCGCACGGCTACGCGCTGATGTTGTCTCTGAAACTAACCAGCGCGAACATTTTCAAAGTATTGCGCCACAAGTTGAAGCTGGCTTGTATTTAGTCCCTAAAGTCATTGAATAACTTAATAACTGAAAAAAACTAAACTTTAACTTTAATAATATGCACAATAAAACACTTGTCGAACTTTCTCAAGCACTACATCAGCGCGAGTACTCCAGTGTTGAATTAACCCGCTATTTTTTAGAACGGATTAACCGCAGTGATGCACACCTGAACAGTTTTATTACCATCACTACCGACGTGGCACTGGCTCAAGCCCAAGCAGCGGATGAGCGTTTAGCGCAAGGCGATGGTGGTCCACTAACGGGCATTCCCCTTGCCCATAAAGATATTTTTTGTACTCAGGGCGTTAAAACCTCGTGCGGTTCTAAAATGTTAGATAATTTTATTGCCCCCTATAATGCCACTGTTGTCGAAAAATGTCAGGCAGCTGGCATGGTCATGTTGGGCAAAACCAACATGGACGAATTTGCGATGGGCTCATCCAACGAAACCAGTTTTTATGGTCCCGTCAAAAATCCTTGGGATACTCAAACCGTGCCCGGCGGTTCATCAGGGGGCTCTGCTGCCGCGGTTGCAGCGCGTCTAGCGCCCATAGCCACTGGCACCGATACAGGGGGCTCTATCCGCCAACCTGCGGCATTATGTGGTATAACGGGATTAAAACCAACCTACGGATTGGTATCACGTTATGGCATGATCGCCTTTGCATCCAGTTTAGATCAAGGCGGAGCACTTGGGCAGAGCGCCGAAGATGTTGCGCTATTGTTAAACACCATGGTGGGCTTTGATGAACATGATTCAACCTCCTTAAATCACCCACAAGAAGACTATACTGCCCATTTAAATGATAACATTGCTGGATTAAAAATCGGTTTACCCAAGGAATTTTTTGGCGCAGGTTTAAATGCGGAAGTGGGCAAAGTGTTAGAAACTGCGCTATCAGAATTGGAACAAGCAGGTGCTACCTTGCATGAGGTTAATTTGCCCAATAGCCATTTAGCCGTTCCCGTTTATTATATCATTGCGCCAGCAGAATGCTCCTCAAATTTATCACGCTATGATGGCATACGATTTGGGCATCGTTGTGACAATCCACAAGATTTGATGGATTTATATAAACGCTCACGGGGGGAAGGCTTTGGCGCCGAAGTCAAGCGCCGTATTATGATAGGTACCTATGCCCTATCAGCTGGATATTATGATGCCTACTACCTCAAAGCCCAACAAATTCGCCGATTGATCAGCAATGACTTTACCGAGGCGTTTAAGCAAGTCGATGTGATTTTAGGCCCCACCTCACCGACAACGGCTTTTAAGAGAGGAGAAAAATCCGGTGAGCATGTATTTGTCTGACATTAACACCATTTCCGTCAACCTAGCGGGCTTACCTGCTTTATCCATACCAGCAGGTTTTGTCAACCAACACCCTGTTGGACTGCATTTAATCGGCAATTATCTGAATGAAGCCCGATTATTGAACGTTGCCCATCAATATCAACAACGCACGGATTGGCATAGGCGGGTGCCACCAAATTTTGGTTGAGTTATTTTTACCGCATTTTGGAGTCGCCCAGCTTAGCGAAGGACTCCAAAATACCTGACATTAAGTGTCATTCATTTCTGGTACAAGGTTTTTAAGCAATTTTTTAATATCACTTTCAGCATAATTGTTACAAGCTTTTGCCAACTGCGTTAAAGTTTCAGTTAAAAATACCCAATCACTACTTCGGTGTTCAGCTAATAAAATTTTTGCATGCGTGGTTTGACAGAGTTTTTCGTCGGCATGAAATAGTTCTTCATGCAATTTTTCGCCAGGGCGCAAACCGGTGTATACAATTTTGATGTCTTTTTCAGGGATTTTTCCTGATAAGCGAATCATTTGTTCGGCTAAATATCTGATTTTGATGGGCAGCCCCATGTCTAGCACAAAAATTTCGCCACCTTGTCCCATTGCACCGGCTTGTAAAATTAATTGGCAGGCTTCGGGAATGGTCATAAAATAGCGGGTTATGTCAGGATGAGTCACCGTGACAGGCTCACCTTTGGCGATTTGTGCTTTAAAAAGGGGGACAACGCTGCCAGCAGAGCCTAACACGTTGCCAAAGCGCACCGTAATAAAATGGGTGTTGGTGCGTTTATTCATGGCTTGACAAAATATTTCGGCGGCGCGTTTGCTTGCGCCCATCAGGTTGGTGGGGTTGACAGCTTTGTCAGTGGAAATTAATACAAAGGTTTGGCAAGCTTGCGCGACTGCGGATTCCGCTAAAATTTGGGTGCCTAGTATATTATTACGAGCGGCTTCTCTGGCTTGCGATTGCAACATGGGCACATGTTTATAAGCCGCGGCGTGAAATATCACCTCGGGATGGTAGCATTCCAAAATATGACGTACAGCTACTGCGTCAACAATGTCACCTAATCGCGCATGTAGCACCAAATCTGGATATTCTTGGCGCAGTTGCATTTCAACTTGATATAAGTTGAATTCGCTGCGTTCAACGATCACGAGCGCGGTGGGATTTAATTGCGCAATTTGTTTGCATAATTCTGATCCGATTGAGCCGCCACCGCCACTGACCATGACCACTTTGTGACGTAAACCGGTTTCGATAATTTGCCAATCCAGTTGTATTTTGGCACGTCCTAGTAAATCTTCAATTGCAACATCGTGCAAAGATCGGAGATTGACTTGTTTGTTGACGAATTTATCCAATCTGGGCAATGTGCGTACTGGCACAGAGCAGCGCTCACAGAGTTCGATTACACGACGCATTTGTTCATCGGTGGCTGTTGGCATCGCAATGATAATCACATCAACTTGCAAGGAATCAACGATTTCAAGCAATTTGTCGATACTTCCTAGCACGGGCACCCCTTGCACTTTGCCGCCATGCAAGCGGGGTTGATCATCTAAAAAACCGACGGGTGAATAGCCACAATCATGACTACGTAGCATATCACGTACCAGCATATCTCCTGAGGTACCAGCCCCTAAAACGAGAACACGTTGCGGATTCGTTTCATTTGTTAATAAAAAATTAAAGGAGTGTTCATACCACAAACGATACAATAAACGGGGCATCCCAAGAAAAAAAATTAAAATAAATGGATACAACAGCAAAGAAGAACGTGGGAGCACTTCAAAGCGATTAACCAATACAATAACTAAGACAATGCTAAATGTACCAAGAATAGAAGCGCGTAAAATCGTGGCTAAATCATGCATACCGGAGAATCGCCAAATGCCTCGATACAAACCACCCTGCCATAGCACAAGGCTTTGTACAAGGACCACGAGGGGCCAAACCTGCAAAAAAACGTTTTTTGCCTCAGGACCTAAAGGCCAACCTTCGCGGATGATAATGGCTATTGCCCAAGCTAGGGCAACCATGCAAATATCAAGTAGGATGATGGGGATGCGGTGATAAAACATGTTGTTGTTGATTAAAATAAAATACGCTTTATTGTTTTAAAAATAAGTACAAGGTCTAAATAGAGAGAATGTTCCTTAACGTATTGTTGATAATAGGCAAGCTTAATCGGTAGGATTTTTTCCACATAATCAATTTCTGGTTGCTTTGATTGGGCTAATAGTTCACTTTCGTTGCGAAATTCAATTGAGGCGTAATCGGTTATGCCGGCGGGTACTGATAACACCTCATTTTTAATTTCTTCGGGGTAGTGTGCCACATATTCTGGGACTTCAGGACGTGGTCCCACTAAACTCATATCGCCTTTAAGTACGTTGATTAATTGTGGTAGCTCATCAAGTTTATATTTGCGTAAAAAGTGTCCACAAGGAGTGATGCGGGTATCCTTGCCTATGGTTAATTTTGGTCCTACCTCAGAAGGGCGCATTGTTCTAAATTTAATGATTTTAAAAGGTTTTCCATATTGCCCAATACGGGTTTGCAAAAAAAATATGGGTCCCTGACTATCTAATTTAATCCACAGTGCAATCAATATAAACAATGGACTGAAGAGTATGAGACAGAGTAATACACAACACAAGTCAAATATTCGCTTGCTGTTCATTTTTGAACCTCAATTAAAATTTTTTTAATTTCTGTAATCACTCGCTCCACATCAGCATCGTTCATGTTGGGATAAATAGGTAAACTGACTGCTTGTTGATAAACATCTAAAGCAATTGGAAAATCCTCTGGTTTAAAATCATAGCGCTCTCGCCAATAACGTTGTATATGTAAAGGAATAAAATGTACGCTGGTTCCAATGCCTGCGGCATTCATGCGTTCAATAAAGCTATTACGATCTATGCTCAATTCTTCAAGTTGTAATTGGAGCACGTATAAATGCCAAGCATGGCTGCTATCTGGGTGTAGGTAGGGAGTACGCAGGGGTAAGTTTGCTAAGCTTTGTGTGTATTGTGCGGCTATCTCTGCCCGTCGTTTTTGGTGTTTTTCAGCTTTTTGTAACTGATGAATGCCTAGTGCAGCCGCGATATCAGTCAAATTATACTTAAACCCAGGCGCTACCACTTCATAAAACCAACGGTGTAATTTCTTGGAATAAGCACGATCAAAGATATCGCGATTAATTCCATGTAAGCGCATGGTACGAATGCGATCAGCATAGTCAGGATTCCTTGTGACTACCATACCGCCCTCACCGGTGGCAACTGTTTTTGTCACATAAAAACTGTACACAGTCAGATCACCGAAGTTGCCTATTAGATGTCCTTTATAATAGGTAGGTAATGCATGTGCTGCATCTACTGAGCCTGTGTCCACTAACGTTAATATAGCCTCCATCTCACAAGCTTGTCCAGCAAAATGTACAGGCAAAATCGCTTTAACACCGTCCACCGTGTCCAAAGTTGTTGCCAATTTGTGAACATCTATATTAAACGTGTTGGGATCAATATCCACAAACACGGGATCAGCGCCCAAATAACGTATTACTTCCGCACTCGCTGTAAAAGTGTAAGGTGTCGTGATCACCTTATCGCCGGGTTGGATACCAATGGCTTCAAGTGCTAAATGTAAGCCAGCAGTACCCGAATTCACGGCTAATGCGTAAGGCATTCCGACAAATTGGGCAAAATTTTCTTCAAAACGCTTCGTTTTTGGTCCAGTGGTTAACCAACCAGAGCGTAATGTATCAACAACTTCGTTGATTTCTTCTTCACCAATGCTGGGTAATGCGAAAGGCAGAAAGTTATCACTCACATTATGACTCCAATTATTGCCGCTGTGCATTTTTTTTACTCAGGCTGCTTGTTTAATTTTTTTTTGAACTTAACAAAAATTTAGTTTTCTTCTGCGAGCTTTAAAGCTTCATCAATTAATCTAGTATTGATACGCAAACCAACATTTTGCAATTGACTCAATAAGGGTTTGATTTTGGCGATTTTTCCCTTCTTTTTTGCTAAAAGAAGTACACCTAAAGTACCACGAACAGGAATTTTTAAGGTACACGCACAATTTCTAGCAGCTCGATCATCCACGATAGCTACACAATCAGAATGTGTATGCACGTAAGAAAGTACCTGACTTTCTCCTAAACCTAACAACCATGTTGAAATAAGGGGGATAACAACACTTGTTTTTTGTACCCAAGCGTTTCCTTCATTTTCTAACCAACATCTCGCAACATCATTTTTTGCACCACGTTGAATTTCTTGTGCAACACCCGTTGGAATCACCATTTCATCAGGTAATTCGTGTAGCAAAGCAACTTGTCCAATTTTGGAAAGTAAAATCAGTGGAGAAGTATCAACTACCCAACGTTTAATCATCTGCTAAAAACTCCGCTGTTAGCTCTTCTGGTGTCATCTGAATAGGCGATACATGAAAGCGTGACAAGGCATTTATAAATTGCAGGCGACTCATATCAGCTAATTCTGCCGCTTTAGCTTGAGAAATTTGCCCCATTTCAAACCATTTGACTGCTGCTGCGAGACGCATTTCTTTAATAAAGCGGTCAGGATGAATACGTAAGATGGGAAAAGCATCTTCGGGTAAATCTATTGTCAATTGTACAGACATGTTAAACCTCTCTAGAAAAGTTTTAAAAATAGGCTTGTTCCTAA
>CAYFOB010000070.1:10578-11972 GCA_964344525.1 uncultured Thiomargarita sp. | reverse complement strand
TTTCATCACAAAAATCATAAGAATCACAGTTCAAAATTATTTAGGGACAAGTCTACTAAACATTTAAGTCAAGAAGTTTAGACATTTGCCGTTTCGATTTTGCAGCATCATTGCGATGAGATGCAAGATAATCAAGATAATCTTGATCAACATCACCGGTAACGTATTCACCTGTAAAACAAGATGCATCAAACTGTTTAATGTTTTTTTTGCCCTTGCGAGCACAAGCGATTAAATCTTCTAATTCTTGATAAACCAACCAATCGGCACCAATTTGTTTTGCAATTTCCTCAGTATCACGATTATGGGCAAGTAATTCTTGTGCTGATGGCATGTCAATCCCATAAACATTCGGATAACGAACAGGTGGCGCGGCTGATGCAAAATAAACTTTTTTAGCACCGATATCACGCGCCATTTGAATAATTTGTTGAGAGGTTGTTCCACGTACTATCGAGTCATCCACCAACAAAACATTTTTGTTTTTAAATTCTAAACGGATTGCGTTAAGCTTTTGGCGCACCGATTTTTTTCGCATATTTTGCCCTGGCATGATGAAAGTGCGCGGAATATAGCGATTTTTAACAAAGCCTTCACGGTATTTACACCCTAAGTGGTAAGCCAATTGTACCGCTGCTGTGCGGCTGGTATCAGGAATGGGTATAACCACATCAATATCATGTTTGGGATAAAGACGCTGAATTTTTTTCGCCAACATTTTACCCATGCATAAGCGAGCCTTGTACACAGAAATACCATCAATGATCGAATCGGGGCGTGCCATATAAACAATTTCAAAAATACAAGGCGAATGGATGGAATTATCAGCACACTGGCGGCTATATAATTGCCCATCAGTGGTAAAAAAGATCGCCTCACCAGGCGCAATATCACGCACCAACTCAAATCCTAACACATCAATTGCGACACTTTCTGAAGCCACCATATATTCTGCCCCAGCTGATGTATTACGTTTGCCAAATACCAAGGGACGAATGCCATAAGGATCACGAAACGCAACAATACCTAAACCAGTAATCATAGCGACGGCTGCATAAGCGCCCCGGCAACGCTTGTGCACCCTTTTGATCGCCTCAAATATATCCTTATGATTAATTTGTAATTTATTTAGCTGATGTAATTCATAAGCAAAAACGTTGAGTAGTACTTCAGAATCAGAATCCGTATTGATATGGCGCAACTCTTCTTGAAATAAATCTTTTTTCAAAGACTCTGCATTAAGCAAATTGCCATTATGCGCCAAAGTAATCCCATAAGGAGAATTCACATAAAAGGGTTGTGCTTCGGCACTTGATTCACAGCCTGCCGTCGGATAACGCACATGACCAATGCCCATATTACCGCGCAAATTCAACATATGACGAGTTTGAAAA
>CAYFOB010000070.1:7499-10527 GCA_964344525.1 uncultured Thiomargarita sp. | reverse complement strand
TTTTTACGTAAATACAAACGATCATTATCACAAGTCACAATGCCAGCTGCATCTTGCCCACGATGTTGTAACATCGTTAGCCCATCATACAGGGCTTGATTCACACTTGATTTTCCGACAATACCAATAATTCCGCACATAAAAAAACAGCTCCAAAGCTACTGATGTTTGGGTGGTGGATCAAATGCAAAATATTGTGCAACGCCACGCCCCCAATGGTAACGCAATTCCACAACAACTGGTTTCATCGTTTGAATAGTGACCGATTTTTGCCACCAAGCTGTGGAAGGGAGATGAGTCAACCCTGCCAATACGAGCAAAAAAATGACAATAACGCTATTCCTAGCCATACCTAACAATATTGCCAAAATACGATCATATACAGACAATTGGGTACGCCCTATTGAATTGAGAAAAAGATAATTGAGCCACTCAAAAAGAAGAAAGCTGGTAAAAAACAAGCCTATCAAGGAAATGCCTAAACGCAAATCGCCAAATTTTGGCGGCAACATCGTCAACAAACCCGCAAACTCCTCAAAAAAAATGAGGGCTATAATCAGTGATAGCAACCAATGCCAGAACGAAAAAAGTTCTCTAACAAAGCCATAAAAATAGCTAATAACACCCGACAATAGAAAAAAAACAATAATACTAAAATCAACCATATCCGTTATCATAAAATTTAAAAAATAAATGGGATTTTAACAGAGCATACAGCAAAAAACAGGATCACAACATGAACACCTACCTATTCTACGACTTAGAAACCACAGGTTTAAATAAAGCATTCGACCAAGTGCTGCAATTTGCCGCGATTCGCACCGATATGGCGCTCAACGAAATTGAACGATACGACATCATGATCAAACTGCGCCCAGATGTCATCCCATCGCCTTCCGCCACAATAACCCACCGCATTTCGATTGCCCAATCAATGCAAGGCTTATGCGAATTTGAGGCAATTTCACAAATACATAGTCTCATGAATCAACCAGATACCATTAGCATTGGCTACAACACCTCAGCTTTTGATGATGAATTTTTACGTTTTTGTTTTCATCGCAACCTGTTACCACCTTATGATCATCAATATAAAAATGGCTGTCATCGCATGGACTTGCTCCCCATAACAATTATGCACTATCTGTACAAAAAAGAGGTTTTAAATTGGGCAAAAATTGATGACAAACCAACCATGCGACTAGAATATCTGGGACAAGCCAACCAACTGACAACAGGGCAAGCGCATAACGCCATGGTTGATGCCGCCACCTCAGTTGAATTAGCACGGATATTTTTCACAAAAGAACCAAAAATGTGGCAATATTTGGAAGGCTATTTTAACAAAGCAACCGATACCAAACGCATTGAAGACATGCCCATTTCTTTTCAAAGTATCGCCTGCAGTAATCGTATTGGTTTAATAATTGGTAACGAATATGGCTCAGATAACCAATACCAAGTGCCAGCCCTCCTGATTGGCAATTCAATCCCTTACAAAAATCAAAGGATTTGGCTGCGCCTTGATCGCCCCGAATTGCGTGACACCACCTCAAACAATATCCATGAAACAACATGGGTTATTCGTAAAAAATACGGAGAACCAGGCATAGTCGTCACCTCCCAAAAACGCCACTGGGACTATTTAAGCCAAGAACGACAAAACATTGTTGAAGAAAATAAAGACTGGCTACAATCTCACACCCAACTCTTCCACAAAATCATCCAATACCACCGCGAATTCAGATATCCCAAAATACCTGATTTAGATATAGAAGCCGCCCTCTACCAAAACCACTTTTTATCAGCCCAAGAACAAACATTATGTCGTCATTTCCACACAGCCAACCTGCCTGAAAAAGTAGCCATTGTCAGCCAATTTGAAGAGATTCAAATGCGCCAACTGGCGAGCCGCCTACTTTGTCGGAACTATCCTGACAATCTACCCGCCATGCTAACAAAGGATTTTGAAGACTATATGCGCCGCGTCACCCCCAAAAATGAAGACGATGCCTTACGAGATTATAAAAACCACAAACGCACCACCCCTTTAGACGCATTGACGGAAATTGACAAAATGAAAAAGGAGAAAACATTGGATAGGCAACAAATTGAATTACTTGATGAATTGGAAAATTATTTGAATCAGAATTTTCAGAATTGAAGATTTTTTTCTCGTTTCCAAGCGCCCAGATGAGTTATAAAAAAGGATCAACCTGATTTTTATCCTTTTTTATAACTCATCCCTGTAGTTACTGTCTGAATTGAAAAAAATATTAGAAAAGTTAGTTACTTTAATATAATTCTAATTACCAATTGGCAAATTTAATCCAAGTTCCTCAGCAGTAACACAATAGGTTTCAAGAATTTCAAGTTTCGCTTCTTCATTTTCAGCACCATTGATTTTTCCAGTCAGCTCATCAGCGACATCAGTGTGACCCGCACCATTAAATAGCGTTATAAGTTCATTAAATGCACAATCCAAGTTATTTTCTGACATTGTTAATTTTTTTTGTTTCTTTGAATAAATAATTTTGCTTTGTACTCTAATTTAAGCGAATTGTCAAACAATAAGTTACGATTTGTGCTTATTTTTATAAAATGACATGAATATATTATTAATTAACCATGTATTGTTATATAAAGACTCGTTATCCCTAAAATTGATATACTATTTTTTAAATTGTTCTCATAAATAATAAAATTATTTAATTTTTACATTAATAAAAATAATTGACTGAAATATTATGTTAAATCAATTAGTTATTGAAGACACCTCAACGAGTGTTGCTGTACAACAACTAAAAGCTTATGTCAGTGAACAAATCATTGGACAACAAAAGTTGGTTGAGCGTTTGTTAATTGCTTTGCTCACAGATGGACATTTACTGGTGGAAGGCGCACCGGGCTTGGCAAAAACACGCGCTATTAAAGTTTTGAGCCAGGGGATTGAAGGGGATTTTCAAAAGGACACTCTAGGGGTTAGGTTTTTTGGGGCACCTTCTTCATAGTTCTTTATAAAGCGATC
>CAYFOB010000070.1:0-7489 GCA_964344525.1 uncultured Thiomargarita sp. | reverse complement strand
TTACCCCAGATTTGTTGCCAGCTGATTTGACTGGAACAGAAATATATCGACCACAGGAGGGCGTTTTTAAATTTCAACCAGGACCATTGTTTCACAACCTAATTTTGGCTGACGAAATCAATCGTTCACCAGCAAAAGTACAATCTGCTTTATTAGAAGCGATGGGGGAAAGGCAAATTACTGTCGGCAGCCAAACTTATCAATTGCCAGAATTATTTTTGGTGATGGCGACACAAAATCCTATTGAACAAGAAGGGACTTATCCTTTACCTGAAGCGCAACTTGATCGCTTTTTGATGCATGTCAAAATTGATTACCCAGAGGCCGTTCACGAAAAAAGCATTCTTCATTTGGCGCGTGCTGAAGCCCGCCAACAGGGTTTGTCAATCGCTTCAAATTTCAAGCCAATTAGTCAAAAAAATTTGTTGGCCGCCCGTCAGGAAATTCTTGACCTTTATATGGCGGAAAATTTGGAAGAATATTTACTGCAATTGGTATTGGCGACTCGGAATCCTCAAGCCTACGGTGATGATTTAGCACGATGGATGCAGTATGGTGCCAGCCCAAGGGCAACCATTGCGCTAGATCGTTGCGCCCGTGCCCATGCTTGGTTGGCAGGACATGATTATGTGGGTCCAGATGATGTACAGGCTGTGGTTTATGATGTCTTACGTCACCGCATCATACTGAATTATGAAGCCGAGGCGGAGGGGATCACACCTGATAAATTTATTAATGCACTTATTACACGTATTGCTGTACCCTAAGAAATGTTAAATCTTAAAAAAAATACCAGTGATGAGGCGGTGCATGTGACAGTCCCCTCCTTAATTCGGCTCAATCAAGCAGCCACTGCCTTACCCCGATGGCCTCATACGATAATTCGTGCCCAACAAAGTGGGCATTTTGTCTCTACCTTTAAGGGGAGAGGTATGGAATTTGACGAAGTGCGCCCTTATCAAGAAGGAGACGATATGCGTAGCATAGATTGGCGTGTCACGGCACGGACAGGGAAAGTACATACAAAATTATTTCATGAAGAACGGGAACGTCCCGTATTTTTGTGGGTAGATTATCGCGCACCAATGTTTTTTGCAACACGGGGAATTTTCAAATCCGTTTTTGCAGCGCGTGCTGCAAGCTTGTTGGCTTGGCATGCTAATCATCATAATGATCGGGTGGGGGGGCTGATTTTTTCTGATGAAAACCACCACGAATTCAAGCCGCAACGTGGCAAAGGCTCTGTACTCCAATTTATTAAACAATTAGTGAGCATGTCGAGTCAGCCAATCCCCTCTCAATTGGATAAGGAAGCGGCTACCTATGCCTTAGGGCGGTTACGTCGTGTAATACGCCCAGGCAGTTTAATTTTTCTGATCAGCGATTTTCGTTATTGGAATGCTAAGGCAGAGTCGCACTTAGTACAAATCACCAGACATAGTGATGTGGTGATGTTATTTATCTATGATCCCTTGGAAAGTCGGTTGCCACCTGCTGGGCGTTATCGCATCAGCAATGGTCATCAGGATGCCATGCTAAATACGCTTGACCAAAAAAAAGTCATAAAATATCATCAGCGTTTTGAACAACATCAAACCTATTTGCAACAACTAGCGAATCAATACAGATTTTTGTTATTGTCTGGCATGACGATAGATAATCCAATCACCGTATTACAACGCGGCTTAGGACTTTTTGATAGCAAATCTTAAAAAACTGTTATATTAAACATCATGGAATACTCTCTGTTTCGTAATGAAGAGGAAGTGGTCAAAAAGGCTGATGAGATTATAGAACAGTTTAAGGATGAAAACACGCTGCTTATTCAAGAATATAAAGAAATCGTCAAAAATTATAAACGATTGCTCAAACAAACAAAAAAACTGGTTAAAATAAGTGATAAGCAGCAACTTTATCTCAAAGTAAAGGCAGTAGAAGCAGAAAAAAATGTGCAAGAAAATCGTAAGGTCTTTGGACGTTATTTAACTGATGAAATCGTTGATGCTTTGCTGGATACAGAAGCTGGCTTATCCTTGGGAGGCGAACGACGGGAAATCACTATTTTAACTTCCGATATTAGGGGATTCACAGCGCAATCCAATCAATTGCCCCCAGAGCAAGTCATTGAAATCATTAATCTTTATTTATCCGCAATGGCTGATGTGATTACTCAATATCAAGGAACGATTGATGCCTTTCTTGGAGATGGTATTTTAGTCCTTTTTGGTGCCCCTATCATTAGAGAAGACGATCCTGAACGAGCGGTTGCTTGTGCAGTAGCGATGCAGTTGGCAATGGATGAAGTGAATGAACAAATCCAAGCTTGGGGGTTTGCGCCTTTGGAAATGGGTATTGGTATCAATACTGGCGAGGTGGTTGTTGGCAATCTTGGTTCAGAAAAGCACACCAAATATAGTGCAATTGGTCATGAAGTGAATTTAACCTATCGCATTGAATCTTATAGCGTTGGGGGTCAAATATTCATTTCTGAATCGACTTTAAAAAAAGTCCGCAACATTGTCAAAATTCAATCTGAAAAAAAGGTTAAACCAAAAGGTATTACGCTACCCATTAATATTTATGAGGTAGAAGGCATTGGGGGAAAATATAATCTCTATTGCCATAAAGAAAAAGAGGTGTTATTGCCATTATTGGAAGAAATTCCTTTACAATACGCAGTGATTGAGGGCAAACATGTTGATGATAAGATCGAAAAGGGTCGTTTAGTTAAACTTTCAACAAAAAGTGCTTTGATATACTGCGAGGCTAAAAAGGAGATGCTCCCAAAATTACTGAAAAATCTTAAAATCAACCTTTTTATGTCAAAGATTGTGAGCGAAGATATTTATGCAAAAGTGCTAAATAAAGAGGCTGATGAGAAAAGTTTGTACATTCACTTTACCTCCGTTCCTGTGGAGATAAAAAAACAGTTGATGGTACTTTATCAATCGTTGGACAAAAATCAATAGAACCTGTTTTAAAAGTCCTCACCCTCTCAAAGCCTCAGAATTTGAGGCTGGGTGGTGCGAAAATTTTTAAAACAAGCTCAATGTAACCCTAAAGGACTAGCGCTTGAGTGAGGACAACATAAAAATGACTGATAACCAAATTTTTTCATTGTTGAAAAAAATTTATCCATTGTCGTTATTTAATGAAAAGGACTATCAAGCACTCGTGAACTCTTGTGAACGGATACGAGTTGTCGAGAATGAGCCTATTTTAGAAACTGGAAAACCGTGGAATGGTTTATATCTTATCCTGGATGGGAAAATTCAGTTTATGGTTGAAATGTCAGGGCAATTAGTTCCTTACAATCAGCTATATACCACTCAACACTTTGGTAGTTTAACATCAGAGACACCAGTCAATTTTTCGGTTTATGGGGCAGCACATTCAACCAAGCTTTTACTAATCCCCAAACAACATTTTCAAACCTATTTAAAAAGGGTACCACAACTTGGACAACTTATCCAAGAGTATCAAACGCAACAAACTCTGAAAGATTTTCTGATTAAAACGCCCATGTTTGAATATGTGCCCACACAACAGTTGCAGAGTATGGTGAGCCGTTTGAAAACCAGAAAATTATTACCCAACGAAATTTTGATTAGACAAGGTGATAAGGGCAATGAGGCTTATATTATTGAAAAAGGTAATTTGGTAGTTAGGCTTGATGAACGTCCTAATAAAGTATTATCTACTTTGATACCAGGAGATTTGGTGGGCGAAATCGCCTTGATCAAGAATACCAAGCGGACGACAAACGTGATCGCTCAAACAGAAGCCAGCGTATTTGTATTACCCAAACAAGAATTTATGATGCTTTTCACAGAACAAGGACATTTGAATGAATGGTTGAATCAGTTAGTGCAGGAACGTCTAGAAACGCCTCATTTGGATTTGAAAGCGAAGTCTCACGCCAAAGACTATAAAACGTGGTTAAAAGATCGGCTGGGACTATTTCCTGTGGTGTCACAAAATAAACCACAGGATAGTGGTGCGGCTTGTATCGCCATGATTTGCCGTTACTATGGCAAACCCGTTGATTTAAACTGGATACGTTCAAAAATCACCGCGAATCAGATGGCGGCTAACCAAGATGCAACCTTATCAGATTTAAGCCAAGCAGCAGAAAAAATGGGATTGTTGCCACTCGCTGTTTTGTCTTCATACGAACATTTGAAAACGAGTGGTTTACCAGTCATAGTGGGTTGGAAAGGTGAACATTGGGCTGTTGTTTATCAAATAACAGAGGAGAAAGTGTCAATAGTAGAGCCGGCATTTGGTAACGCACAAAAAATCAGCAAAGACATTTTTCTGAACAATTGGATTTTTTCTACACTCTATTTAAAACCCACGGAGCGTTTTTTTGGAAGAATTTGAACTGTGATTTATGTGATTGATCTGATTATTATGAGGGGGCTAATGCGGATTTTTCCTCAAATCAATCACATAAATCATAAAAATCACAGTTCAAAATTAAATTTTCAAACAACACATAAAACTCATGCAAACACAGTACAATCCCGAAACCATTGAATTAGAAGTCCAAGAAATTTGGGAAACCAAACAATCATTTAAAGCAGTCGAAAAATCCAACCAGGAAAAATTTTATTGCCTGTCTATGTTTCCTTATCCCAGCGGGCGCTTGCATATAGGACATGTTCGCAATTACACCATTGGAGATGTGATTGCCCGTTATCAACGAATGTTGGGTAAAAATGTTTTGCAACCCATGGGCTGGGATGCCTTTGGTTTGCCAGCTGAAAATGCGGCCATGCAAAATAATGTGCCCCCCGCAAAATGGACACGCGAAAATATTGCTTACATGCGTAAACAGTTGAAACGTTTAGGTTTAGGTTACGACTGGGATCGCGAATTGGCGACATGTGATGCGGATTATTACCGTTGGGAGCAATGGTTATTTATTCAATTATATAAAAAAGGCTTGGTACACAAAAAAACCGCTCCTGTCAATTGGGATCCTGTTGATCAAACGGTGTTAGCCAATGAGCAAGTGATAAATGGGCGAGGATGGCGATCTGGGGCTTTGGTTGAACGGCGAGAAATACCACAATGGTTTTTAAAAATCACCGCCTATGCAGAAGAATTATTGCAAGATTTGGATACGCTTGAAGGTTGGCCAGATGCCGTGCGCATCATGCAGCGCAATTGGATAGGGCGCTCTGAAGGCGTGGAAATCCAATTTAAAGTGGGTAATGAAGATTTAACCGTTTTCACTACGCGCCCTGATACTTTAATGGGCGCCACTTATGTGGCTGTCGCTGCGGAACATCCACTCGCCATAGAAGCAGCCACTGATCACCCAAAATTGGGCGATTTTATTAAAGAATGCAACCAAACAGGTACTGCTGAAGCTGATCTTGAGACGATGGAAAAATTGGGCATGGAGACTGGCTTAACAGCCATTCACCCAATCACCGGTGAAACATTACCAGTGTGGGTGGCGAATTTTGTCTTAATGAGCTATGGCTCTGGCGCGGTGATGTCAGTGCCTGCCCATGATCAACGCGATTTTGAATTTGCCCAAAAGTATGGTTTGCCTATTAAACAAGTGATTATTCCAAAGGATGGACAAGCAGCTGAAAAATTGGAGGCGGCTTTTGTCGATAAAGGCGTCTTGATTAATTCATATCAATTCAATGACTTAACGTCACAACAAGCTTTTGTTGCGATTGCGAAATATTTAGAAGAACGCAATCGAGGGCAACGGAAAGTGAATTACCGTTTACGCGATTGGGGTATATCCCGACAACGTTATTGGGGTTGCCCAATTCCGATGATTGAATGCCCTGATTGCGGCACAGTACCTGAAAAAGATTTACCGGTGCTTTTACCAGAAAATGTCGTACCAGGAGAAACCGGTTCACCTTTAAAACGGGATCCTAATTTCTATCAAGTCAAATGTCCCCAATGTGGCAAAGAGGCTCAGCGCGAAACGGATACTTTCGATACCTTTATGGAATCTTCTTGGTATTACGCCCGTTATGCCAGCCCTGACTGTGACAGCGGGATGTTAGACGAACGTGTCCATTCTTGGTTGCCAGTTGATCAATATATCGGTGGTATTGAACACGCGATTTTACACCTTTTGTATGCACGTTTTTTCCACCGCTTGATGCGCGATGAGGGCTTAGTCAAAGGCAATGAACCATTTACTCGCTTATTGACACAAGGCATGGTACTCAAAAATGGCGAAAAAATGTCAAAATCCAAAGGTAACACGGTTGATCCTCAAGATTTGATTGATAAATATGGGGCTGACACTGTGCGCTTATTTATCATGTTTGCCGCACCACCAGATCAATCTTTAGAATGGTCTGATACTGCGGTGGAAGGCGCATTTCGCTTTTTAAAACGTCTTTGGAAACAAGTTGTAACCCATCTTGAAAATAAAGCACCTGCCTTAGAGCCTGATAAGTTAAGCAATGCGGAACGCGCTTTGCGCCGTCAAGTCCATGAAACGATTAGCAAAGTTAGCGATGATTTAGGGCGCCGTTATACCTTCAATACAGCAATTGCAGCCCTGATGGAATTGCTCAACAGCCTCAGCCGTGCGAAAGATACGCCGCAAACCCGTGCTGTAATACAAGAAGGCTTAGAAGCGGTGGTACTGATGTTATCACCCATTGTGCCACACATCACGCAAGTTTTGTGGCAAGACTTAGGACATTCGGGGCTAATCCTTGATGCCGCGTGGCCACAAGTTGACAAAAGCGCCTTAGCGCGTGAAGAATTGCAAATGGTAATACAAGTCAACGGCAAACTGCGTGGACACATCACGGTGCCGGTGGATGCCGATAAGCAAAGCATTGAAACAATGGCTTTAAATGAGCCCAATGTGCAACGCTTTACAGCAGGTAAAACGGTCAAAAAAGTGATTGTGGTCCCTAAAAAATTGGTTAATGTGGTGGCAGCATGAAATCAGTGATCAATTATCAATTAGCAATTATCATTTTTTTATTGATAGGTGGACTATTCAGTGGCTGCGGTTTTCAGCTACGCGCCACTGTGGTTAAAATCGATATCCAAAAGATCTATCTACGTTCGGAATCAGCCACTCAAATCACGCGTGAAATAAAACGTATTCTCATTGAACAAGGCGTAAAAATCGTTCAAAAAAAAGAAGAAGCGCAAGTCGTGCTGTATTTACGCAATGAAAATGTGAATAGGCGCGTGCTATCAGTCTCTTCGTCTTCAGGCAAACTGGAAGAAGTCGAAATCAATTATCAAGTCGAAATGGAAGTTCGTAAACCCGACAATACAGTCTTAATAGGAAAGCTACTTCTCAGCTTATCACGTGATTACCGTTTTAACGAACTCACAGTCTTGGCGGCGGGGGCAGAAGAAGAAATATTGCGCCAAGACATGTTTCATGACATTGTGACGCAAATTATGCGGAGATTGCAAACCATCAGAGGCTGTTTTGGAAAAAAATGAGAGAAGACTCTTTACCTTTTCAGAAAAA